>NZ_SSXB01000003.1:0-91475 GCF_021698995.1 Blastococcus sp. KM273129
CCTCCTCGCCGGACCCGGCGCAGCCCGGCTCCGGCGAGGAGGAGGGCGACCCGAACGTCGTCGCCACCGGGCTCGACGTGCCCACCGGCCTGGTGCTGCTGCCCGACGGCTCGGCCGTGGTCGGCGAGCGGGAGACCGGCCGGCTCCTGCAGGTCTTCCCCGACCGGTCCCCCGCCGTGGAGCTCATGACCGTGCCGGGGGTGGACACCAGCGGCGACGGCGGCCTCCTGGGGCTGGCGCTCTCACCCACCTTCCTCGAGGACGGGCTGCTCTTCGCCTACATCACGACCGCGACCGACAACCGGGTGGTGCGGTTCCCGATCGGGGGGACGCCGAACCCCGTGCTCACCGGCATCCCCCGCGGGGAGACGGGCAACGGCGGCGCGCTGCTGACCGGCGCCGACGGGCACCTCTACGTCGGCACCGGTGACACCGGGGACGCGGCGCTCGCGGCGGACCCGGGGTCGCTGGCCGGCAAGGTGCTGCGCATCGACGTCTTCGGCCGCCCGGTGCAGAGCCTCACCCCGGTGCACAGCTGGGGCTACCGGGACGTGACGGCGCTCTGCCAGGACGGGGACCGGCTGCTCGCCGCCGACGAGGCCCGCCAGGGGCCCGACGAGGTGGACCTCGTCCAGCAGGACGGCCCGGGCGTCCCCCTCGTCACCGTCCCGGCCGCGGAAGGCGGCCTGGGCGGCTGCGCGGTGGCCAACGGCACCGTCTTCCTGGGCGCCCTCGACGGGCAGCGGGTGCACGTCGTCACCCTGGACGAGAACGGCGTCCCGCTCGACGGCGCCGTGGACGAGGTGCTCGCCGACCGGTACGGCCGGCTGCGCACCGTCGTCCTCGACGCCGAAGGGGCGCTCTGGGTGACGACGTCGAACCGCGACGGCGCCGGCTCCCCCGCCGAGGACGACGACAAGGTGCTGCGGATCCGTCCGCCGGGCGGCCAGCCGAACTCCCCGCTCTAGGGGTCAGCGCACGAACCGGTGGACGACGTGCTGCCGCGAGTCGACCGGGTTGTCCGGGGCCATCTCGCCGTCGGCGTACCAGGTGGCGCCCGCCCGCCGCAGCGCCCGCCAGGAGGCCTCGTTGGCCGTGACGACCGGCACCAGCACACCGGTGGCGTCCGGGTGGTCGGCGAAGCCGCGGGCCACGGCCGCCGCGATCATCGCGGCGCCGAGGCCCCGGCCGCGCGCGGACGGCTCCCCCACCAGGTAGTCGATGCCCAGCGCCCCGGGTGGTACCGGGCACACCGCGCTCAGCTCGGCCAGCGACCCGGGCTCGTCGTCGAAGCGGTAGACCTGGACGAAGCCGAACGGCTCACCGGCGTGCACGCCGAGGTACACGGCGGTGGGGTCGTCGCCGTCGATGCTCGGGCCGTACTGCGCCGCCACCTCGGCGGGGTCGTCGTTCCACCAGCGCCGGACCAGCGGTTCGGCCAGCCACCGCGCCAGCAGCGGCAGGTCCGCGCGCTCCAGCGGGCGCAGCTCGACCTGGGGCAGCTCCACGCCCGGGAGGCTAGGAGCCGATCAGCCGCTCCTCCAGCATCCGCTTCACGGTGGCGGCGTCGGCCTTGCCGCGGGTGGTCTTCATGACCGCGCCGACGAGCGCCCCGATCGCCTGCACCTTGCCGCCGCGCACCTTCTCGGCGACGTCGGGGTTCCCCTCGATCGCGGCGTCGACGGCGGCGACCAGCTCGTCGGACTCGCCCATGACCGCGAGGCCGCGCGACTCCACGACCGCCGCGGGGTCGCCCTCGCCGGCGAGCACGCCGTCCAGCGCCTGGCGGGCCAGCTGGTCGTTGACCGTGCCGGCCTGCACGAGGCCCGCCAGCTCGGCGACCTGCCGCGGGGTGACCGGCAGCTCCGCGAGCTCCACGCCGGAGTCGTTCGCCCGCCGGGCGAGCTCGCCCAGCCACCACTTGCGCGCGTCGGCGGGGGTGGCACCGGCGGCGACGGTCTCGCTGACCAGGCCGAGCGCACCCGCGTTGACGATCCACGCCATCTCGGTGGCGGAGAGACCCCACTCCTCCTGCAGCCGGGCGCGGCGGGCGGCCGGCAGCTCGGGCAGCGCGGCCCGGAGCTTCTCGATCCACTCCTCGTCGGGCGCGATCGGCACGAGGTCGGGCTCGGGGAAGTACCGGTAGTCGGTGGCCTCCTCCTTGCTGCGGCCCTCCGACGTCGAGCCGGTGTCCTCGTGGAAGTGCCGGGTCTCCTGCACCACGCGCTCGCCGGCGTCCAGGACGGCGGCCTGCCGGCGCATCTCGTAGCGCACCGCGCGCTCCACCGAGCGCAGCGAGTTGACGTTCTTGGTCTCCGTGCGGGTGCCCCACTCGAGGCTGCCGATCGGTGCCAGCGAGGTGTTGACGTCGCTGCGCAGGTTGCCCTGCTCCATGCGGACCTCGGAGACGCCGAGCGCGAGCAGGATCTCGCGCAGCTCGGTGACGTAGGCCTTCGCGACCTCGGGCGCCTTCGCCCCGGTGCCCGGGATGGGGCGGGTGACGATCTCCACCAGCGGGATCCCGGCGCGGTTGTAGTCGACGAGGGAGTGGTCGGCGCCGTGGATGCGGCCGGTGGCACCACCGACGTGGAGGTTCTTGCCGGTGTCCTCCTCGATGTGCACCCGCTCGATCTCGACGCGGTAGGTCTCGCCGTCGACCTCGACGTCCAGGTGACCGGCGGTGCAGAGCGGCTCGTCGTACTGGCTGGTCTGGAAACCCTTGGGGATGTCCGGGTAGAAGTAGTTCTTCCGGGCGAAGCGCGACCACGACGCGATCCGGCAGCCGAGCGCCAGGCCGATGCGGATCGTCGACTCGATGGCGGCGGCGTTGACCACCGGCAGCGAACCCGGCAGGCCCAGGCAGACCGGGCAGGTCTGGGTGTTGGGCTCGGCGCCGAACGTCGTCGAGCAGCCGCAGAACATCTTCGACGCGGTGCCCAGCTCGACGTGGGTCTCCAGGCCGATGACCGGCTCGTAGCGGGTCAGGACCTCGTCGAGGTCCACGAGGGTGTCGGTCATGAGGGGTCGTCCTCCTTGGGAACGGCCGGGCCCTGCTGCTGGCGGCCGGTCACCACGGCGCCGACGGCGGTCAGCACGCCGAGGACCAGGAACACGGCGAAGACGGCCCGGCCGGTGACGGCCCAGCCGACGACGCCGGCGACGATGACGAACGCGGTGAGCGCCCAGGCCGCCTTGAGCGGGCCGTTCACGCCCGGCCCCCGATCGCGTCGAGCAGGGCGTGCCCGCGGGCGGCGTCCTGCGCGGCCTCCAGCGCGGCCGCGACGCGGTAGCACCGGTCGTCGGCCAGCGCCGGGGCCATGACCTGGAGGCCGACGGGCAGCCCCTCGGAGAGCCCGCACGGGACCGAGATGGCCGGGATGCCCGCGAGGCTGGCCGGCAGCGTGCACAGGTCGGCGGCGTACATGGCGATCGGGTCGTCCACGCGGGCGCCGATCGGCCAGGCCACGGTGGGGCTGGTCGGGCTGACCAGCACGTCGACGTCGTCCCAGGCGCGGGTGAAATCGCGGGTGATCAGCGTGCGAACCTTCTGCGCCTGCCCGTAGTAGGCGTCGTAGTAGCCGCTGGACAGCGCGTAGGTGCCGAGGATGATCCGGCGCTTCACCTCGGGGCCGAAGCCCTGCTCGCGGGTGAGCGCCATCACCTCGTCGAGGTCGCGGCTGCCGTCGTCGCCGACCCGCAGGCCGTACCGGACGCCGTCGAAGCGCGCCAGGTTGGACGACGCCTCGCTCGGGGCGATCAGGTAGTAGGCCGGCAGGGCCAGGTCGAACGCCGGGCAGGACACCTGCCGCACCTCGGCGCCCATGCCCTCCAGCAGCGCGACCGCCTCGGCGACGCGCGCCAGCACCCCGGGCTCGTACCCGTCGGTGTGGCCCTCGCCGCCGAGCTCGGTGACGACGCCGACCCGCAGGCCGGAGAGGTCGCCCCCGGCACCGCGGCGGGCGGCCTCGGCGAGCACGGGGACGGGCGCGTCGATGCTCGTGGAGTCGAGCGGGTCGTGCCCCGCGACGGCCTCGTGCAGCAGCGCGGCGTCCAGCACGGTGCGCGTCATCGGACCGGCCTGGTCGAGGCTGGAGGAGAAGGCGATGAGCCCGGAGCGGGAGACCGACCCGTACGTGGGCTTGTGCCCGACCAGGCCGGTGACGGCGGCGGGCTGGCGGATCGACCCGCCGGTGTCGGTGCCGATGGCCCACGGGGCGAGCCCGGCGGCGACCGCGGCCGACGAGCCGCCGGAGGAGCCACCGGGGATGCGGTCGGTGTCCCAGGGGTTGCGGGTGACGCGGTAGGCGGAGTTCTCGGTGGAGGAACCCATCGCGAACTCGTCCATGTTGGTCTTGCCCAGCAGCACCGTGCCGGCGGCCTTCAGCCGGGCGGCCACGGTGGCGTCGTACGGCGGCCGCCAGCCCTCGAGGATCTTCGAGCCGCTGGTCGTGGGCACGCCCTCGGTGACGACGACGTCCTTGAGCGCGAGCGGGACGCCGGCCAGCGGGCCGAGCTCCTCCCCCTTCGCGCGGGCGGTGTCGACCTGCTCGGCGGCGCGCAGCGCGGCCTCGGCGTCGACGTGCAGGTAGGCGCCGATGGTCGGGTCCTCGGCCTGGATGCGGTCCAGGTAGGCGCGGGTCACCTCGACCGAGCTGAGCTCACCGGCCCGCAGCGCCTCGGCGAGCGCGGCGGCACTGGTGGTGGTGATGTCCGTGGCGGTCACGTCGCTCACGCCTCCTCCCCCAGGATGCGCGGCACCCGGAAGCGGTCGTCCTCCGCGGCCGGCGCGCCGTCGAGGACGACGTCGCGGGGCAGGCTGGGCCGGACGGCGTCGGGACGCATGACGTTGGTCATCGGCACCGCGTGCGTGGTGGGCGGGACGTCGGCGACGTCGGCCTTGCCGACCTGCGCGACGGCGTCCAGCACGGCGGCGAGCTGGCCGGCGAAGAGGTCGAGCTCCTCGTCGCTCACCGCGAGCCGGGACAGGTGCGCCAGGTGGGCCACCTCGTCGCGGGTCAGTTGGCCCTTCGGGGAGGGGGTGCTCATGCTGCGGTGGGACTCCAGTTCGGCAGTGCCCGGCGGCCCGCTCTGGCGCCCGGGACGTGACCGGGCCACTCTACGTGGCGGCCCACCGGCCCTGGTCAGCGTGAGAGGCTCCCCCCGACCGCGATCGACGGAGATCGAACAGGGACCCCCTTCGCCCCACCGCCCGCAGGCTCGCGGCGGGCCCCGGAAGGGGGCCATGGGGCCCACGACCCGGAGGAACCGTGTCCTATCTCCTGCGCCTGGTCCTGCCCGACCGCCCCGGTGTGCTCGGCGCCGTCGCGACGGCGCTCGGCCTCGCGGGCATCGACATCGTCTCGCTCGACGTGCTCGAGCGCGGCAACGGCATCGCGGTGGACGACGTCGTCGTGGACCTGCCGGGCGACCGGCTGCCCGACAGCCTGATCACCGCCGCGCAGACCGTGCCCGGGGTGCAGGTGGAGTCGCTGCGCCCTTTCGCCGGCCCCCTGGACACCCACCGGGAGCTGGACCTGCTGGACGCCCTGGCCCGCGGTGACCGCCCGCCGACCGCGCTGCTCACCGAGTCGCTGCCGCGGGTGTTCCACAGCGGCTGGGTGGTGATCCTCGACGACTCGGGGCAGCCGGCGCCGCTGGCCGACGGCGCGGTGCTCGCCGCGTCGGAGGCGGCCCCCTCCTTCGCCCACCTGACGCTGCCGTGGCTGCCGCTGACGGGGCCGCGGCTGCTGCCCAGCGACGAGCCGTGGCTGCCCGAGCGGTGGCAGGAGATGGCCATCGAGATGATGGCGGTGCCCTACGGGGCCGGCCGGGCGATCGTGCTCGGGCGCTCGGGGGGCCCGGCCTTCCGCCGCTCGGAGCTGCTCCGGCTGGCCCACTTCACCGGCATCGCGACGACGGTGGCGCACCTCCCGCCCGGCTGAGTCCGGCCGCTCGCCGCCGAACCGGGCGCCCGAGCGGCTGACCTGGATCTTTGCCCTCATCCCATGTTGCAGCCACGGGTATTCGAACGTATGATCGAACACATGGTGCACGTGGCGGACCGGGTGGCGCAGAGTGCAGCCGGGCCCCGCTGCGGCTTGTGCGAGTCGTCGGCAGCAGTGCCACCGGCAGCCGGGTGGGCGGCCGGTCCGCTCGGTGCCGTGCAGGCGGCTGATCGCGAGATCGCCCGCCAGACGGCCCGGCGCGCGCGGGCGGTGGCCGAGTTCGCCGCGACCCGTCCCGCGTCGGCTGACCGGCCGGCCGGTCAGCCGGGGGCGATGAGCGAGGCGCGGCGAGCCGCCCGGCCGGAGGTGCTGGCCGGGGTCAGCGAGTGGGCGGCGCAGGAACTCGTGGTGGCGCTCTCCCTCTCGGCCCAGGCCGCCGATCAACTGCTCACCCGGTCGCTCACGCTGGTGCACCGGCTCCCGGCGACGTTGGACGCGTTGGAGCGCGGCGAGATCCACCCCGGGCACCTGTGGCCGATGCTGGAGCGGGTGGCGACCATCGCCGACGCGGCGCGGCGAGCCGCCGTCGAGCGCGATCTGCTCGCGTGGATGTCCGGCCGGGTCACCACCCCTGCGCAGCTCGGCGCCAGGGCACGCCGCCTCGGCCTGGCCCGGGACGCGCGCGACGAGGCCGCTCGGCTGGCCGCGTCCCTGCGGGAGCGGGGCGTCTCGGTGCGGTCGGATCGACGTGAGGGGATGGCCGCCTTCGGCGCACTCCTGACGGTGCCCGAGGCGCAGGCGCTGCTCGATGCGCTGGGGCGGTACGCCGACGCGCTCGATGAGCCAGGGGACTCCCGGACCCGCGGCCAGAAGATGGCCGACTGCCTGCTCGACCTGGTGCTGCGGCCGGAGGAGCACGACCTCCCCGCCGTGCAGGCCCAGCTGACCGTGGTGGCCGGGGTGCGCAGCCTGCTCGGTGGCGACCAACCCGGCGAGATCGGCGGTGAACCGGTGCCGGCCGAGGTCGTCCGCGCCCTCGCCCGGGCCCTGGGCCTGCTGCCCGGGTCGGCGGCGGATGGCGAGGCGGAGGCTGCCACGAACCCGGACGCTGCCGGTGGGGCCGACGATCGACCGCCCGCTGCTGGCCTTGCCGCCGGGCCGGGTGACGCCTGCCCCACCGACGGCTGGCCGATGGACACCTGGCCCACGGAGTGGCGGGAGGCCGACGAGCGGTGGTGGGCGGAGGTCGAGGCGCGTGCTCTCCGGGGTGAGTGGGGCGGCGCCGAGTACACACCGGAGGACGAGCTGCTCCGGCGGTGGGCCGAGGAGGCGCCCTACGTGGCCTGGCTCGAGAGCGTCGGTGCCTTCGACGATCCCGCGCCCGCCGCTGACCCCGATGCCGGCTCGGGATCAGGCCGCCACCCTGATCTCAGCTCCGGTTCGTCGGGTCGCCCCGACCCCGGTCCCGGCTCCTCCGGCCGCACCGACCCCCGCACCGGTCCGCGGTGCGACTGCCCTGCCGATCCCGGACCAGCACCTGGCCACCGGCCCGTGGCAGAGCCGGCACCCGCGACGGATCACGGTGACGGCGACGACTCCGGTCGCTGGGCCGGCGCTCATGGGTCTCTGCGAGCTGCCGCAGATGCCCTCCTCGACCTGGACCGGGCGATCGGTCGCGCCCGGCGGGCACAGGCCGACGCCCAGCGCGCCGACCGCGACGACGAGAACGCGTGGCTGCGCAGCCCCTCGGGTCGGGTCACCCGTGCGCCGAGCGACCTGGACGCCTGCGCCGCGGCCGGGGAGTCCCGCCGGGCAGCCCTCGCCGCGCTGCTCGATGCCAGCACCGGCGGGGCGCTGGTCGACCGGCCACGGATCGCGGTGGTCGACGAGCTCACCGGCGCGCTGCTCGCGCTGACCGACAGCCGTGAGCTCCGCCGCCTGGCCCGCTGCGACGACGCCGCCTGCCGCCGAGCGCCGGCCCGCTGCACGCACGACCTCAGCGGGCGCCCGGGCCTCGGCCCTCCCGGCCCGACCGACGGCTACCGCCCCGGCGCCGCCCTCGACCGGTACCTCCGCGCCCGCGACCGCCGCTGCCGCTTCCCCGGCTGCCGCCGGCGCGTGCCGCTCGGCGGGGAGCTGGACCACGACCGCCCCTGGCCCGACGGGCCGACCAGCGCGGAGAACCTCGTCGGGTTCTGCACCGGCCACCACCGGGGGAAGCACCAGGCACCGGGCTGGCGGTACGAGCTGGCGCCCGACGGGCGGCTGACCGTGACCACCCCGACGGGCCTGGTCGCGACCACCACTCCGCCGCCCTACTGACCCGGGGACCGCTCCCGCCACCGCCCGCCGGGCTACTCGCTGCCGTCGCCGATGGTCGCGACCTCGCGGGCGGCGTCGGGGCCCTGCTCCAGCAGCACGCGGAACCCGTCGTCGTCCAGGATCGGCGCCTTCACCTGCACGGCCTTGTCGTACTTGCTGCCGGGATCGGCGCCCACCACCACGAAGCCGGTCTTCTTCGACACCGACCCGGTCACCTTGCCGCCGCGCTCCTGGATCGCCGCGATGGCCTGGTCACGGCTGAAGTCCCGCAGCGAACCGGTCACGACGACGGTCACGCCGGTGAGCGGACCGGGTGGCGCGTCCTCGTCCGCATCGGCCATGCGCACGCCCGCCTGCCGCCACTTCTCCACGACGTCGCGGTGCCAGTCGACGCCGAACCAGTCGCGCACGGAGCGGGCGATCGTCGGGCCGACCCCGTCGGCGGCGGCGAGCTCCTCCTCCGTCGCGGCCACGATCCGGTCCATCGAGCGGAAGTCCCGGGCCAGCGCCTGTGCGGCGGTCGGCCCCACGTGCCGGATGGAGAGCGCGACCAGCACCCGCCACAGCGGGACGTCCTTGCGGGTCTGCAGGTTGGTGAGGAGCTTGCGCCCGTTGGCCGACAGCGCGCCGTCCTTCTTCGTGAAGAAGGCACTGCGGCACAGCTGCTCCTCGTCGAGGAAGAAGAGGTCGCCCTCGTCGGTGAGCAACCGGCTCTGCAGCAGCGCGATCGCCGCCTCGTAGCCGAGGTTCTCGATGTCGAACGCGCCGCGCCCCGCCACGTGGAAGACCCGCTCCCGCAGCTGCGCGGGGCAGGACCGGGCGTTGGGGCAGCGGATGTCGGCGTCACCCTCCTTCTCCGGCCGCAGCTCCGTGCCGCACTCGGGGCAGCGGCTCGGCATCACGAACTCGCGCTCGTCACCGGTGCGGGCGGCGACGACGGGGCCGAGCACCTCGGGGATCACGTCACCGGCCTTGCGGATGACGACTGTGTCCCCGATGAGCACGCCCTTGCGCTTGACCTCGCTGGCGTTGTGCAACGTGGCCAGCTGCACCGTGGACCCGGCCACCTTCACCGGCTCCATGAACGCGAACGGCGTGACCCGGCCCGTCCGGCCGACGTTGACCCGGATGTCGACGAGCTTCGTCGTCGCCTCCTCCGGCGGGTACTTGAAGGCGATCGCCCAGCGCGGCGCCCGCGAGGTCGACCCCAGCCGCCGCTGCAGCGCCACCTGGTCGACCTTGACCACCACGCCGTCGATCTCGTGCTCCACCGAGTGCCGCTGCTCCCGGTAGCGTTCGATGTAGGCCCAGACGCCCTCGAGGTCGGCCACCACCTCGAAGCGGTCGCTCACCGGGAGCCCGAGCGCCCGGAGCCCCTCGTAGGCCGCCGACTGGCGCTGCGGCTCGAACCCGGTCCGCGCCCCCAGCCCGTGGACGACCAGCCGGAGCGGTCGTGTCGCGGTGACCTTCGGGTCCTTCTGCCGCAGGGAGCCGGCCGCGGCGTTGCGCGGGTTGGCGAACGGCGGCCGCCCCTGCTCGACCATCGCCGCGTTGACGTCGGCGAACGCCGCCACCGGGAAGTAGACCTCGCCGCGGACCTCGAGCAGCTCGGGCACGTCCTCCCCCGCGAGCTGCTGGGGGACGTCCCGCATCGTGCGGACGTTGGCCGTCACGTCCTCCCCGGTCACGCCGTCACCCCGGGTGGCCGCGCGGACCAGGCGGCCCTGCTCGTAGACCAGGTCCACGGCCACGCCGTCGACCTTGAGCTCGCAGAGGTAGCTGCCCCCCGCCGCACCCTCCCGCTCCGCCCGCGCCGCCCAGGCCGACAGCTCGTCGCTGCTGAAGGCGTTGTCCAGGCTCTGCATCCGCTCCAGGTGCTGCACCGGGGCGAACGTGGCGGTGAAGCCACCGTTGACCTTCTGGCTGGGCGAGTCGGGCGTGACCAGCGCCGGGTGCGCGGCCTCGATCTCCTTGAGCTGCGCCATCAGCTCGTCGTACTGCCCGTCGCTGATCAGCGGCTCGTCGCGCACGTAGTAGGCGAACGCGTACCGGTCCAGCTCCTCGGAGAGGTCGCGGTGCCGGGTCCGCACGTCGTCGGGGACCTCGGTGAGGTCCTCGCGGTCGGCCACCGGGGTGACGGACGGTTCGACGAGGTCGGCGTCGGTGCTCACGGTCGAACGGTATCCGGCGGGTACGACGGTCAACCCGACGCTCACCCGGTCGGTGCGCGCGCCCTCAGCCGGGCAGCAGGTACTTCGCAGCCTCGCGCACCTGGCGCATCGCGGCGCGGGCGTAGGCCGGCGTGGCCCCGGCCAGCCCGCAGGCGGGGGTCAGCGTCACCGCGTCCGGCAGCCGGTCGGCCGCGAAGCCGAGCTCGCGCCACCACGCCTGCACCCGCGTCGCCGTCGCCCGGGGCGCCGGCAGCGCGGCGTCCGTGCCGGGGACGACGCCGGGCAGCAGGTGGACCCCCGCGTCCACCGCCTCCCCCACCGCGTCGAGGTCCTGCACCAGGCCCAGGTCGAACGAGAGCCCGGCCGCACCCGCGGCGCGGAACAGCCCCAGCGGCATCCGGGGGGCGCAGCAGTGCACGACCACGGGGCCGGGCAGCGCGCGCACCACGGCCGCCAGCTCCTGCTCCACGACGTCCCCGGCGACCGCCGGGAGCTTCCCGAACCCGCTCGCCGTCGGCAGCGCGCCCTGGAGGACTGCGGGGACGGACGGCTCGTCGAGCTGCACCACGATCCGCGCTCCCGGCACCCGCGCCTGCACCGCCGCCACGTGCGCAGCGAGCCCCTCCGCCAGCGACTGGGCCAGGTCGCGGCGGGCGCCCGGGTCCACGACCGCGCGGTCGCCGCGGGTGCGCTCCAGCCCGGCGGCGAGCGTCCACGGCCCGGCCGCCTGCACCTTGAACGGCCCCGTCCAGCCACCGGCGACGTCGTGCAGGGCGTCCAGGTCGCGGGCGAGGAACTCCTCGGCCCGCTGCTGGTCGATCCCGGGCCGCGGGACCAGCCGCCAGCCCGCCGGGGTGAGGTCGACGGCGAGATCGACCAGCAGGGCGGCGCTGCGCCCGAGCATGTCGGCCCCGGCGCCCCGACCGGGCAGCTCGGGCAGGTGCGCGAACTCCGGCAGCTCGCCCACCACGGTGCGCAGCGCCTCGGCCGGGTCGCTCCCCGGCAGGGAGCCCACCCCGCCGGCGGGCCCCCACGGCGCCCCGGCCACCGCCGCGTCGTCGGCACCTGCGCTCACGCGGACGCCCCGGCGCTCCGGATCGCGGCCTGGCCGAGGACCAGGTCGCCGCGCTGCGGATCGGGTGCGTAGAGCACCGCGGACTGCCCGGCGGCCACCCCGCGCTGCTCCGCGTCCAGCAGGAGCCGCAGCCCACCGGCGTCGTCCCCGGTCACCTCGCAGGGCACGGGGCTGCCGTGCGCGCGCAGCTGCACCTCCGCCCGGAACGGCAGCCCCGGTGCCGTCCCGGTCCAGGTGGGCGCCGCCGTGACGACGGCATCCACCCCGGCGAGCTCGGCGGTGCCGATGGTCACCGTGCGGGTCACCGGCTCGATGCCGAGCACGTAGCGGGGACGCGAGTCACCGGCGGTGACCCCGAGCCCCCGCCGCTGGCCCACGGTGAAGCCGTAGGTGCCCTCGTGCTCGCCGACGGTCGCACCGGTGGCGGCGTCGACCACCGGCCCCGGGCGGCTGCCCAGCCGGCGGGCCAGGAAGCCACGGGTGTCGCCGTCGGGGATGAAGCAGATGTCGTGCGAGTCGGGCTTCGCCGCGACGCCGAACCCGCGCTCGGCGGCGATCTCCCGCACCCGGTCCTTGGTCATCCCGCCGAGCGGGAAGACCGCCGCCGCCAACTGCTCGGCGGTGAGCACCCCGAGCACGTAGGACTGGTCCTTCGCGGCGTCGACCGAGCGCCGCAGCTCGCCGTCGGCCAGCCGCGCGTGGTGCCCGGTTACCACGGCGTCGAAGCCGAGCGCCCGCGCCCGGTCCAGCACCGCCGAGAACTTGATCTTCTCGTTGCAGCGCAGGCACGGGTTGGGGGTGCGGCCGGCGGCGTACTCGGCGACGAAGTCGTCGACGACGTCCTCGGTGAACCGCTCGGCGAGGTCCCAGACGTAGAACGGGATGCCGAGCTCGTCGGCGACCCGCCGGGCGTCGTGGGCGTCCTCGACGCTGCAGCACCCGCGGGCGCCGCTGCGCAGCGTCTGCCGGTCCGGGGAGAGCGCCAGGTGCACGCCGGTGACGTCGTGCCCGGCGTCGACGGCGAGGGCTGCGGCCACGGCGGAGTCGACGCCCCCGCTCATCGCCGCGAGCACCCTCACCGGCGCCCCGTCCCGGCCCGCCGGGCCCGCTCGACCACGGGGGCGATGACGGCGAGGAGGGCGTCGACGTCGGCGTCGGTGCTGGTGTGCCCGAGGCTGAACCGCAGGGAGCTGCGCGCCCGTTCCGGGTCGGCGCCCACGGCCAGCAGCACGTGGCTCGGCCGCGCCACCCCCGCGCTGCAGGCCGACCCGGTCGAGCACTCGATCCCCTTGGCGTCGAGCAGCATGAGCAGCGCGTCGCCCTCGGCGCCGGGGAAGGACAGGTGCGCGTTGCCGGGCAGGCGGCCGGGGCCCGAGCGCACGACGTCGTCCAGCGCCGGCCCGTTGAGCTGCGCGTCGGGCACCTGCTCCACGACCCCGGCCACCAGCCGGTCGCGCAGCCGGGCCAGCTCGGCGGCCCGCTCGACGCGCCCGCCCACGGCCGCGTCCGCCGCCACCGCCAGCCCGACGATGGCGGCGACGTCCAGCGTGCCGGAGCGGACGTCGCGCTCCTGGCCGCCGCCGTGCAGCAGGGGCGTGCACTCGGCGTCGCGGCGCAGCAGCAGCGCGCCGGCGCCCATCGGGCCGCCCAGCTTGTGCCCGGTCATGGTGAGGGCGTCGACCCCGCTGGCGCCGAAGTCGACGAGCACCTGCCCGACCGCCTGCACCGCGTCGGTGTGGAAGGGCACCCCGACGTCGTGCGCGGTCGCCGCGAGCGCGGCGACGTCGCTCACCGTGCCGATCTCGTTGTTGGCCCACATGACGCTGGCGACGGCGACGTCGCTGCCGTCGCCGAGCGCGTCGGCCAGCGCGGTGGGGGTGACCCGGCCCGAGGGCTCCACCGGCAGCCAGGTGACCTCGGCGCCCTCGTGCTTGGCCAGCCACTCGACGCTGTCCAGGACGGCGTGGTGCTCCGCCGGGCTGACGACGATCCGGCGGCGGCGGGAGTCCGCCGCGCGCCGGGCCCAGAACAGCCCCTTGACCGCCAGGTTGTCGCTCTCGGTGCCGCCGCCGGTGAACAGGACCTCCGACGGCCGCGCGCCCAGCGCCTCGGCCAGCCGCTCGCGGGCCTGCTCCGCGGCGCGGCGCGCCGCCCGGCCGCTGGCGTGCAACGACGAGGCGTTGCCCACGCGGCCGAGCTGGCCGGTCATCGCCGCCAGCACCTCGGGGAGCATCGGCGTGGTCGCCGCGTGGTCGAGGTAGACCGGTTCCGAGTAGGTCATGACGCGCTCAGGGTAGTCGCGGGGACGGCGGGGCCGGCTGCCGCCGCCGGAGCACCACCCGCCCGTGGGGCGAGCACCGCCCCCGCGACCGCGACGGCCGAGAGCACCACCACACCGGCCAGGACCGCCGCCGGGAGCGAGAGGGTGCCGGCCGCCGCCGCGGCCACGAGCACCCCGACCACGCCGACGCAGGCGGCGGCACCGGTGACGTCGGCGATCTGGAAGGCCGCGGAGTCCGCGCCGCGCGTCTCGTCCGACGAGCGCTCCAGCAGGAGCACGCTCAGGCTCGGCATGCCCAGCCCCATGCCGAGCCCGGCGACCGCCCAGCTCGCGTAGGCCGGCCAGCCGCCGACCCCCGGGACGGCGATGGCGGCCGTCGCCAGCAGCCCGGCGGTGAGCACGCCGAACCCCAGCCGCAGCAGGCGCACCCGCGACCAGTGCGGGTTGCGGCCCTGCAGCTGCGAGGCGGTGGCCCAGCCCAGCGCGCCGGCGGTCAGCGGGATCCCCGCGGCGGTGGCCGAGTAGCCGTGGAGCTCGGTGAGGGCCAGCGGCAGCAGCGCGTCCATGCCGAAGAAGGCGCCGGCCAGCAGACCGCGGCCGGCGACCACCGCGGGCAGCCCGGGACGCGCGGCGGCCGTCCCGGCGGGCAGCAGCGGGCGCAGTCCGACGACCAGCGCCAGCAGCCCGGCGACGGCGATGGCGGCCGCGAGCAGGTCGAGGCGCTGGCCGGCGTACTGCAGGGCGGCGATGCCGACGCCGGCCAGCAGCGCCCACCACCGGCGGGCGGAGGCCGGCACCGCGGCCGCGGCGGACCGGGGCAGCGCGCGGGCGGCGGGGAGCACCAACCCGAGGCCCAGCAGGATGAGCGGCAGCAGTCCGAGGAAGACCAGCCGCCAGGTGAGGTGGGTGGTGAGCAGCCCGGCGACCACGGGGCCGACCAGCGCCGGCAGCACCCACGCGGCGGCGAACGCGCCGAACAGCCGCGGCCGCAGCGCGGGCTCGAACGCCTGCCCGGCCACCACGTACAGGGCGACCGCGATGATCCCGCCGCCGATGCCCTGCAGCGCCCGGGCGGCGACGAACAACGCCATGTCCCCCGCGACGCCCGCGGCGAGCAGTCCCGCCGCGAAGACCGCCACGCCGGTCAGCAGCGCCACCCGGGAGCCGCGGCGGTCACCGAGGTCGCCGCCGAGCACCATCCCGACCACCGAGGCGACGAGGAAGGCGCTGAAGGGCCAGGCGTACCAGGCCAGCCCGTCCAGCTCGGCGACCGCGGTCGGCATCGCCGTCGCCACCGCCATCGCCTCGAAGGCGACGAGGGTGACCAGCATCAGCAGCCCGGCGGTGGGGAGCCGGTGCGCCCGGTCGAACAGCGCCGGGGGCGCGACGGTGTCCACGCGGTGCCCAACCACCCGCACCCCCGGCTGCTTCCCGCCCCCGGGAACGCGTCGAGCGCCGACCCCGCGAGGGGTCGGCGCTCGACAGCTGCCCTTACTTGCGGGCGTTGATCTGCTCGGTGGCGGCCGGGACGACGGTGTTCAGGTCACCGACGACGCCGAAGTCGGCCAGCTCGAAGATCGGCGCCTCGGGGTCCTTGTTGATGGCCACGATGGTCTTCGAGGTCTGCATGCCGGCGCGGTGCTGGATCGCACCGGAGATGCCGACGGCCACGTACAGCTGCGGCGAGACGGTCTTGCCGGTCTGCCCGACCTGGAAGCTGTGCGGGTAGAAGCCGGAGTCGACCGCGGCGCGGGAGGCGCCGACGGCGGCACCGAGCGAGTCGGCCAGGCCCTCGATGATCGAGAAGTTCTCGGCGCTGGCCACACCGCGGCCACCGGAGACGACGATCGAGGCCTCGGTGAGCTCGGGGCGGCTGCTCTTCTGCTCGACGACGCGCTCGACGACCCGCACCTGCTTGGCGGCGTCGCTCACCGCGACGTCCACGGTCTGCTCCGTACCGGCGGCCGGGGCCGGCTCGGCGGCGACCGAGTTGCCGCGCAGCGTGTAGATCGGGGTGCCGACGGTGACCTGCGAGTGCACGATCGTCGCGCCGGCGAACGCCACCTGGGTGGCGGTGCCGTCGGAGGCGATCTCGGTGACGTCGGTGAGGAAGCCGCTGCCGGTCTTGACGGCCAGGCGGGCGGCGATCTCCTTGCCCTCCGGCGACGAGGGGATGACGACGGCGGCGGGCGACTTCTCGCTCACCAGCTGCGCCAGCACCTCGGCCTTCGGGGCCACGAGGTAGTCGTCGATGTCGGCCGACTCGGCGACGTAGACGGTGGCGGCGCCGTACTCCGCGAGCTGGTCGCGGACGCCGGCGGCCGTGCCGGGCGCGCCGAGGACGACGGCCGACGGCTCACCGAGCGCGCGGGCCGCGGTCAGGGCCTCCAGGGTGGTCTTGCGGACACCGCCGCCGGCCGGGTTGAGCTCGGCAAGGACCAGGACCTCTGCCATGGGGTGTTCTCCTCTTCCTTCGATCCGGGCGGGGTCAGACGATCTTCTGGCCGGCGAGGAAGTCGACGAACTTCTGCGCGCCGTCGCCCTCGTCGGTCACCTTGACGCCCTCGCCCTTCGGCGGGCGGCCGGCGAAGTCGAGGACCTTGCTGGTGGCGGTGGCCAGGCCGACGCTGCCCGCGTCGACGCCCAGGTCGGCCAGGGTCTTGGTCTCGACCGGCTTCTTCTTCGCGGCCATGATCCCCTTGAACGAGGGGTAGCGCGGCTCGTTGATGGTGTCCCAGGTCGAGATGATCGCCGGGAGCGGGGCCTCGAGGGCCCAGTAGCCGCCGTCGGTCTGCCGCTCCACCTTCGCGGTGCCGCCCTCGATGGTGACCTTGCGGGCACCGGAGAGCTGCGGGATCCCGAGCCGCTCGGCGAGCAGGGCGGGCATGACCGAGAGCTGCGCGTCGGTGGCCTCCGCGCCGCACATGACCAGGTCGTACTCCAGCTGGCCCAGCGCCGCGGCGAGGACCGCGGAGGTCTGCACCGCGCACGAGCCGTGGATGGCGTCGTCGACGACGTGCACGGCCTTGTCGGCGCCCATGGACAGCGCCTTGCGGATGGCGTCGGTGGCCGACTCGGGGCCGACCGTGAGCACGGTGACCTCGCCGCCCTGCGCCTCCTTGATGGTGAGCGCCTCCTCGATGGCGTACTCATCCATCTCGTTGATGACGTTGTCGGCGGCGGCCCGGGCGACGGTGTTGTCGGCCGGGTCCAGCTTCCGCTCACTACCCGAGTCCGGGACCTGCTTGACAAGAACGACGATGTTCATCGCGCTGAACCTTCCTCAGGACGCGTTCAGGATGCGGGCACGCGGGCCCGCCTGGCTCCAAGGATGGAGGCTACTGCGGGGTAACGCCGCCGGGGCAGGAGGGGCGGGTGAGGCACGTCACGGCGGCGAGGTGGGTGGGACCGCCCACTCCCCCGTCGCGGCGAACCGCTCCAGCGTCGTCGCGTACGGCGCCAGGTCCAGCCCCTGGGCCGCCACCCAGTCGTCGGAGTAGTACGTCCGGGCGTACCGCTCCCCGCCGTCGCAGAGCAGCGTCACCACGCTCCCGCGGCGGCCGGCGGCGACCATCTCGGCGACCAGCCCGAAGGCGCCCCACAGGTTGGTCCCGGTGGATCCCCCGGCCCGTCGCCCGGTGACCCGCTCCAGGTGCCGCATCGCGGCCAGGGAGGCCGCGTCCGGCACGGCGATCATCCGGTCGACGATGGTGGGCACGAACGAGGGCTCCACCCGCGGCCGCCCGATGCCCTCGATGCGCGACGGGGTACCGGTCGTCCAGCCCGGGTCGACCGCCGCGTAGCCGGGGAAGAAGGCGGAGTTCTCCGGGTCGACGACGGCCAGCCGGGTGGGGTGCCGCCGGTAGCGCAGGTAGCGGCCGATGGTCGCGCTGGTGCCGCCGGTGCCCGCCCCGACCACGACCCACTCGGGGACCGGGTGCGGCTCGGCGGAGAGCTGCTCGAAGATCGACTCGGCGATGTTGTTGTTGCCGCGCCAGTCGGTGGCCCGCTCCGCGTAGGTGAACTGGTCGAGGTAGTGACCCCCGCACTCGGCGGCCAGCCGGCGGGCCTCCTCGTAGATGTCGGGCGCCCGGTCGACGAAGTGGCAGCGTCCGCCGTGGAACTCGATGAGCGCGACCTTCTCCGGGCTGGTGGAGCGCGGCATCACCGCGACGAACGGCAGGCCGAGCATCCGGGCGAAGTAGGCCTCGCTCACCGCCGTCGACCCGCTGGAGGCCTCGACGACCGTGCTGCCCTCGGTGATCTGGCCGGAGCAGAGCCCGTACAGGAACAGCGACCGCGCCAGCCGGTGCTTGAGGCTGCCCGTGGGGTGGGTCGACTCGTCCTTCAGGTAGAGGTCGACGCCCCACTCGGGCGGCAGCGGGTAGACCAGCAGGTGGGTGTCCGCGCTGCGCCGCGCGTCGGCCTCGACGACGGCGACCGCCCGGTCGACCCAGGCCCGGCCGCCCGGGTCGGACCGGTCGACGACGTCGTCCACGAGGGTCAGCGGCCGGAGAACTCGGCCTTGCCCGGGCCGTTCTCCAGGAACGAGCGCATGCCGTTCACCTGGTCCTCGGTGTCGAACAGCTCGGCGAACAGCCGGCTCTCCAGGTCCAGGCCGCGGTCCAGCGACAGGTCCAGCCCCTCGTCGATGGCGCGCTTGGCGGCGGCCAGGGCCAGCGGCGGCCCGGCGGCGAGCTTGCGCGCCATGGCCAGCGCGGTGTCGTACACCTCGTCGTCGGGGACGACCGCGTCGGCCAGCCCCATCTCCAGGGCCTCCTCCGCGCCCACGTGCCGGCCGGTGAAGACCAGGTCCTTGGCCCGGGCCGGGCCGACCAGCCGGGCCAGCCGCTGGGTGCCGCCGGCGCCCGGGATGACGCCCAGCAGGATCTCGGGCTGGCCGACCTTCGCGCCCGCGCCGAGCACCCGGAAGTCCGCGCACAGCGCCAGCTCGTAGCCGCCGCCGAGGGCGTAGCCGGTGACCGCGGCGATCACCGGCTTCGGGATGCGCGCCACGGCGCGGAAGGAGTTCTGCAGCTCGCGGCCCCAGGCGACCATCGACCGCCCGTCCAGCTGCGACATCGCCTTGATGTCGGCGCCCGCGGCGAAGACCCGCTCCCCGCCGTAGAGCACGACGGCGCGCACGTCGGCCCGCTCACCGGCCTCGAGCGCCACCGCCCGGACCTCCATGTGCAGCTGCTCGTCGATGGCGTTCATCTTCGGCCGGTCGAGGCGGATCGTGCCCACCCCGTCGGCCACCTGCAGGGTCACGAACTCGGGCGTCGATGCCATGGTCGGCACCTTATCGAGCGCGTCGTGCGGTGAACCGGCCGTCGGTGCGGGTCAGCTCGAGCGGCAGGCCGAAGGTGTCGGAGAGGTGCCCGTCGGTCAGCACGTCGTCGGCCACCCCGGAGGCGACCACCTCGCCCTCGCGCAGCAGCAGCGCGTGGGTGTAGCCGGGCGGGATCTCCTCGACGTGGTGGGTGACCAGCACCTGCGCGGGCGCGTAGTGGTAGCGCGCCAGGTCCGACAGGCGGGCCACGAGGTCCTCGCGCCCCCCGAGGTCCAGACCGGCGCCGGGCTCGTCGAGCAGCAGCAGCTCGGGGTCGGGCATCAGGGCGCGGGCGATCTGGGTGCGCTTGCGCTCGCCCTCGCTGAGGGTGCCGAACGGCCGGTGCGCGTACTGGGCCACGCCCCACTGCGCCATGAGCATCCCCGCCCGGGTCAGGTCGTGGACGTCGTAGCGCTCCCGCCACCGGCCGACCACGGCGTAGCCGGCCGAGACGACGACGTCACCGGTCTTCTCCGCCGGCCCGATCCGCTGGGCGAGGGAGGCGCTGGTCAGCCCGATGCGCGGCCGCAGCTCGAAGACGTCGACGGCGCCGAGCGTCTCGCCCAGCAGCCGCACCTCGCCCCGCGTCGGGTGCAGCTGCGCCGCGGCGAGCTGCAGCAGCGTGGTCTTCCCCGCCCCGTTGGGGCCGAGCACCACCCAGCGGTGGTCCTCCTCCACCGCCCAGTCGACGCCGCGGAGCAGGTGGTTCCCGCCCCGCACGACGTCGACGCCGGTCATCCGTACGACCGCCCCCGCGAGGGCGTCAGCATTCGGCACGCCCCCATCCAACCAACCCCCCGCGCCGGTCGGTGCGCCCGCTCCGGGCACGGACCAGGCACGATCGTCCGGTGACCGAACACCCAGCGGCCGGACACCTGGTCCCCGACGTGCTGCCCGGCGCACCGGCCCCCCTCGGGGCGGTGTGGGACGGCCGCGGGACGAACTTCGCGCTGTGGTCGGCCGGCGCCTCCGCCGTGGACCTGTGCCTGTTCGACCCCGACGGCACCGAGCACCGGCACCGCCTGGAGGAGACGACCCACCAGGTGTGGCACGGCCGGCTGCCGGGCGTCGGCCCGGGGCAGCGCTACGGGTACCGCGTGCACGGCGGCTACGACCCGGCCTCCGGTTCCCGCTACAACCCCGCCAAGCTGCTCCTCGACCCCTACGCGCGGGCGGTCGACGGCGAGCTGCGGCTGCACCCCGCGCTCTTCGGGCACCCCTTCGACCACCCCGACTCCCCCGTCGCCGACGACCAGGACTCCGCGCCCCACGTGCCGCGCGGCGTCGTCGTCCACGACCCCTTCCCCTGGGACGGCGACCGCCCGCTGCGGCGCTCCTGGTCGGACACCGTCATCTACGAGGTGCACGTCAAGGGCGCCACCGCCCGGCACCCCGACGTGCCGCCGCACCTGCGCGGCACCTACGCCGGCCTCGCGCACCCGGCGTTCGTCGAGCACCTGCTGTCGCTCGGGGTGACGGCGGTGGAGCTGCTGCCGGTGCACCACTTCGTCAGCGAGCCGCACCTGCTGCGCCGCGGGCTGACCAACTACTGGGGCTACAACACCCTGGGCTACTTCGCGCCGCACGCGGCCTACAGCGCCTCGGGCAGCGGCGGCCAGCAGGTCACCGAGTTCAAGACGATGGTGAAGGAACTGCACGCCGCCGGGATCGAGGTGCTCCTCGACGTCGTCTACAACCACACGGCCGAGGGCGACCACACCGGGCCGACGCTGTCGTTCAAGGGCATCGACAACCCCGGCTACTACCGGCTCGACGGCGGCAACCCCGCCCGCTACACCGACTACACCGGCTGCGGGAACACCCTCGACGTGCGCCGCCCGGCCGTCCTGGGGCTGCTCATGGACTCGCTGCGCTACTGGGTCACCGAGATGCACGTCGACGGCTTCCGCTTCGACCTCGCCTCGGCGCTGGCCCGGTCGATGCACGACGTCGACCGGCTCTCGGCCTTCTTCGACGTCGTCCACCAGGACCCGGTGGTCAGCCAGGTGAAGCTGATCGCCGAGCCGTGGGACGTCGGCCCCGGCGGCTACCAGGTGGGCAACTTCCCGCCGCCGTGGACCGAGTGGAACGGCAGGTACCGCGACACCGTGCGCGACGTCTGGGCGGGCGCGCACGTGGGCGTGCGCGACCTCGCCTACCGGCTGACCGGCTCGTCGGACCTCTACCGCTCCGACGGGCGGCGGCCGTTCGCCTCGATCAACTTCGTGACGGCGCACGACGGCTTCCCCATGGCCGACCTGGTCACCTACGAGCACAAGCGCAACGAGGCCAACGGCGAGGAGAACCGGGACGGCGAGAGCCACAACCGGAACTGGAACTGCGGCGTCGAGGGCCCCACCGACGACCCCGGGGTGACGGCGTTGCGGGCCCGCCAGGTGCGGAACATGCTCACCACGCTGCTGCTCTCCACCGGGGTGCCGATGCTCACCGCCGGTGACGAGCTGGGCCGCACGCAGGGCGGCAACAACAACGCCTACTGCCAGGACAACGAGATCTCCTGGCTGGACTGGGCGGCCGCCGACGAGGACCTGCTGGCCTTCGTCACCCGGCTGGTCCGGCTGCGCCGCGGCGCGCCCGTGCTGCGGCAGGAGGCGTTCTTCGAGGGCCACGAGCTGGCGGGCACCGGCGGCACGCGCGACCTGGCCTGGTTCGCCCCCGGCGGCGGCCAGCTGACCACCGGGGACTGGTTCGACACCGGGCTGCAGACGATCGGCATGTACCTGGACGGTCGCGGCATCCGGCACCGCGACGAGCACGGCCACCCGGTGGTCGACGACTCCTACCTGGTGCAGCTGCACGCGGGGCCCGACCCGGTGACCGTCGAGCTGCCCGGCCCGCCGTGGGCCGACGGCTACGAGCTGGTGCTCTCGACGGAGTACGCCCGCGGCACGCCGCCGGCGCTCACCTTCCTGCCGCCGGGGCCGGTGCAGCTGCCCGGCCGGTGCGTCTGGCTGCTGCGGGTCGAGCGCCGCCCCTGACGACGGAGTGCGCCGAGGCCGGGTTCCCCGGTCGGGGCCCGGCCTCAGCGCACGTCGTGGACGTCAGTCCTGCGGCTGCTCGAAGGTGATGACGGTCCAGCCGAGCAGCAGGCGGTCGCCGTCGGAGAGCGGGTGGGCCACCCCCGGCTCGAGCTGGGTCCACTCGGTGGCCTCGGGGCCGGCGACGTGGGTGCCGTTGAGCGAGCCCAGGTCGACCAGCGAGACCTCGCGGCCGTTGCGGGTCAGCGCCGCGTGGGCCGAGGAGAGCACGTTCTGGGTGTCGGCGATCGGCACCGCGCGGGCGGAACCGCTGGAGACCATCTCGTGGTTGTCGGGACGCCGCCCGAGCACGAGGTCCTCGTCGATCGTGACGACCATGCCGTCGTCGAACCGCAGGATCGGCGCGGCCTCGTTCGCCTCGGGCCGCCAGAAGGCGGTCTGCTCGCCCGACTCGGGCCGGTCCGCGGCCGCGGCGGCACCGCGGGCGGCGCCGAAACCGGAGTCCGTGCTCGCCGAGAACGACTGCGCCGGGGCCGCGGCGGGGGCGGCGGCCGCCGTCCCGGCCAGGTGCAGCGTGGCCCCGCCGCCGGGCACGGTGCCCTCGACCAGGTCGTAGCTCACCCCCGGCGGGGTGCGCGGCGCGGACTGGCCGGGGCCGACGTACAGCGACTGGCCCAGCGAGAAGCCGGTGGCGAGGCTGCCCCCGTCGATCGACGAGCCGGTGACCGGGACGCCGTCGACGGCCGGCTGGCCCTTGCCCGCCCACAGCGCGACGCCGGTGCCGGAGTCGGAGGCGAGGACGAGGGCGAACGAGGCGCCACCGGAGGCCAGGGAGCTCACCTCACCGGCCACGGCGGCCAGCACGCGGTCGGCCCCGGGACCCGACACGCCCAGGCAGGCGTGCAGGGCCGACACGAGGGCGGGCGAGCCGGGAGCGTCGACCCACAGCAGGCCGCCGCCACGGCGAGCGACGACGGCATCTCCGGGGAGGACTTCACAGCGGTCGGGCATGGCGTCCAGCCTAGTGATGCGCGAGCGTTCTGGCTGGCCGCGGGCCACCGCCACGCCGGGGCGCGACGACGTCACACGAGGTCACTGTGACCGGCGTGGCCCGAGTGCCCGCTGGTTCCCCTCAGGCCGTGCTCACCACACCGAGCTCCGCCGGGTCGGCCAGGTGCTCGGAGTGCGGGAGCACCCGCACCGTGTAGCCGAACGCACCCGTCCGCTCCAGCGGCAGCGTGGCGGTGAACCAGTGCCGCGAACCGTCGGTCTGCTCGTGGCTCATCGGCACCGTGGTCACCTCGTGCAGGCCGTCGGCGTCGTCGACCCGGCCGTAGGCCGCCTGCACCTCGACGTCGTCGGGCTGCAGCCCGGGCAGCTGCACCTCCGCGCGCAGGGCCAGGGTCGAGCCGATCTCCGGCGTGTCGCCGCCCCCGGTGGCCTCCACGTGCGCCACCCGGACGTCGTGCCAGTGGGCCAGCAGGTGCGCCCGCCAGGAGGCCTCGGTGCGCGCCGGCGCGTACCCCTCGGCCGCCATCGCCCGGGCCGAGCCCGCGGCCGGCACGTACAGGTCGCGGACGTAGTCGCGCACCATGCGGGTGGCGAGCACCCGCGGGCCGGTCTCCCGGAGCGTGTGCCGCACCATCTCGACCCACCGGCCGGGGATGCCGTCGTGGTCGGTCTCGTAGAAGCGGGGCAGCACCTGGGTCTCGAGCAGGTCGTAGATCGCCCGGGCCTCGACCTCGTCACGGCGGTCGGGGTCGGCGACGCCGTCCGCCGTCGGGATCGCCCAGCCGTTCTGGCCGTCGAACCACTCGTCCCACCACCCGTCGCGGATGGAGAGGTTCAGCCCGCCGTTGAGCGCCGCCTTCATGCCCGAGGTGCCGCACGCCTCCAGCGGGCGCAGCGGGTTGTTCAGCCAGACGTCGCAGCCCCAGTAGAGGTAGCGGGCCATGCCGATGTCGTAGCCCGGCAGGAAGGCGATGCGGTGCCGGATCTCCGGGTCGTCGGCGAAGGCGACCATCTGCTGGATGAGCTTCTTGCCGCCGTCGTCGGCCGGGTGGCTCTTGCCGGCGATGACGAGCTGGACCGGTCGCTCGGGGTCCAGCAGGAGCGCCTTGAGCCGTGCGGGGTCGCGCAGCATCAGCGTGAGCCGCTTGTAGGAGGGCACCCGCCGGGCGAAGCCGATGGTGAGCACGTCGGGGTCGAGGACCTGGTCGGTCCAGCCGACCTCGGCCGCGGTGGCCCCCCGCGAGAGCGCGGTGTCCCGGACGCGCCGGCGCACCTCGTCGACGAGGCGGGCGCGCAGCATGCGCCGGGTGCCCCACAGCTCGGCGGCCGGGATGCGGTCGACCCCGTCGAAGTGCACCTCGCCGTCGACCTCCACCGGGTCGCCCTGGCTGGAGGTCTGCGTGCCCATCTCGACCAGCTCGCGCGCGGTCCAGGTGGGGGCGTGCACCCCGTTGGTGATCGAGCCGATGGGCACGTCGCCCTCGTCGAAGCCGGGCCACAGGTCGTTGAACATGCCCCGGCTGACGTGCCCGTGCAGCCGGCTGACGCCGTTGGCCCGCTGCCCCAGGCGCAGCCCCATGTGGGCCATGTTGAACTTCGCCGGGTCGTCCTCCGCGCCCAGCGGCAGCAGCTGGTCCATCGGCACGCCGAACCCGGCGAAGTAGCGCTCGATCAGCGCCTTGGGGAACCGGTCGATGCCCGCCGGCACCGGGGTGTGCGTCGTGAACACCGTGCCCGCGCGGACGGCCTGCAGCGCCTCGGCGAAGCTCAGGCCGTGCGCCTCGCTGAGCTCGCGGATGCGCTCGACGCCCTGGAAGCCGGCGTGACCCTCGTTGGCGTGGAAGACCTCCGGCTGCGGGGTGCCGGTCGAGGAGCAGTGGGCGCGCACCGCCCGCACCCCGCCGATGCCCAGCAGCATCTCCTGCCGCAGGCGGTGGTCCTCGTCGCCGCCGTAGAGCCGGTCGGTGACCAGCCGCTCGGCGGGTGCGTTCTCCTCGATGTCGCTGTCGAGCAGGAGCAGCGAGACCCGGCCCACCTGGGCGCGCCAGACGTGGGCGTGCAGCGTGCGCCCCTCGGGCAGCGGCACGGTGATGACCACGGCCGAGCCGTCCGCCTGGCGGACCAGCTTGATCGGCAGGCCGTGCGGGTCCAGCGACGGGTAGTGCTCGAGCTGCCAGCCGTCGGCGGACAGCCCCTGGCTGAAGTAGCCGGCCCGGTAGAGCAGGCCCACCCCGATCAGCGGGACGCCGAGGTCCGAGGCCGCCTTGAGGTGGTCGCCGGCGAGGATGCCGAGCCCACCGGAGTACTGCGGCAGCACCTCCGTGATGCCGAACTCGGCGGAGAAGTAGGCGATGCTGCGCGGCGCCTCGTCGCCCAGCGACTGGTACCAGCGGGGCGTGCTGAGGTACTCCTCCAGGTCGTCGACGGCGTCGGTGAGCCGGCGGACGAAGCGGCGGTCCTTGGCCAGCGTGGCCAGCCGCTCGGCCGAGACCTCGCCGAGCACCTTGACCGGGTCGCCGCCGCAGCGGCGCCACAGGTCGGGGTCCAGCGCCTCGAAGAGATCACGGGACTCGGCGTGCCAGGACCAGCGGAGGTTCATCACCAGCTGGGACAGGGGCAGGAGCGGCTCCGGCAGAGCCGCGCGGACGGTGAACCGGCGGAGTGCTCGCACCGGGCGAGCCTAACGAGATCCGGGCCCACCGGCAGGTGCGTCGCGCACCGTCCACGGGGCGCGCCCCAGCCCGGACGGGTGACCCCCGGGAGCCGGATCGGCCGCCGAGATGCTGGTGAGGCGGCAGCTCAGTAGCGTGGTCGGCGATGACTGGCCGCGCTGATCTCCGCCTCGGCATCACCGATGTCGCCCCCGTCGTGTCCTGCGGGTCCTTCTCCGCCCGCGCCGTGATCGGTGAGCACGTCCCGATCACGGCCACCGTCTTCCGCGAGGGCCACGACGCCGTCGCGGCCAACGTCGTCTGGACGCCGCCGGGCGGCGACGAGGCGGGCGGACCCTTCCTCCGCATGGCCAAGCTGCCACCCGAGCCCGACCGGTGGCTGACCACCGTCGTGCCCGACCGCGAGGGGCTGTGGACCTTCCGTGTCGAGGCGTGGAGCGACCCTCTCTCCACCTGGCGGCACCACGTCGAGGTGAAGGTCGAGGCGGGGCAGGGCCCCGACGAGCTGGCCAACGACCTCGAGGAGGGCGCCCGGCTGCTCGACCGGGTGGCCGCCGAGGCCGAGGAGGACTGGCGCGGCCGCGTCGAGGCCGCCGCCGCCGCGCTGCGGGACACCTCGCAGGAGCTCACCGTCCGCATCGCACCCGCGCTCGCCGCCGGCCTGCAGCGCTACCTGCACGAGCACCCGGTGCGCGAGCTGGTCACCCGCTCGCAGCCCTACGAGGTGTGGGTGGACCGCAAGGAGGCGCTGTTCGGCTCCTGGTACGAGTTCTTCCCGCGGTCGGAGGGCCCCGTGGTGGCCGGGGTGCCCACCCACGGCACCTTCACCACGGCCGCCGACCGGCTGCCCGCCGTCGCCGAGATGGGCTTCGACGTCGTCTACCTGCCGCCGATCCACCCGATCGGCAGGGTGAACCGCAAGGGACCCAACTCCAGCCAGTTCCCCGGCGGCAACCCGCACGAGGTCGGCCCGGACGACGTGGGCTCGCCGTGGGCGATCGGCAGCGCCGAGGGCGGGCACGACGCGGTCCACCCGCAGCTGGGCACCATGGACGACTTCACGGCCTTCGTCGCCCGCACCCGCGAGCTGGGCATGGAGGTGGCGCTGGACTTCGCGCTGCAGGCCGCGCCGGACCACCCGTGGGTGGCCGAGCACCCGGAGTGGTTCACCACCAAGCCCGACGGCACGATCGCCTACGCGGAGAACCCGCCGAAGAAGTACCAGGACATCTACCCGGTCAACTTCGACAACGACCCCGAGGGCATCTACGCCGAGTGCCGCCGGGTCATCCAGGTGTGGGTCGACGCCGGGGTCAAGATCTTCCGCGTCGACAACCCGCACACCAAGCCGCTCAACTTCTGGCACTGGCTGATCTGGGACGTCAAGCAGAGCCACCCGGACGTGCTCTTCCTCGCTGAGGCGTTCACCCGGCCGGCGATGATGCACCAGCTCGCCCGGCTCGGCTTCACGCAGTCCTACACCTACTTCACCTGGCGCACGGGGCGCCAGGAGCTGGAGGAGTACGGCCGGGAGCTGGCGTCCAACAGCCACTACATGCGGCCGAACTTCTTCGTGAACACCCCGGACATCCTCCACGAGTCGCTGCAGTTCGGCGGCCCGCCGATGTTCAAGATCCGCGCCGTGCTCGCCTCGATGATGAGCCCGACCTGGGGCGTCTACTCCGGCTTCGAGCTGTTCGAGCACGTGGCCGTGAAGCCCGGCAGCGAGGAGTACCTCGACAGCGAGAAGTACGTGCTCCGGCCGCGCGACTGGGCCGGCGCCGAGGCCTCGGGGCGGAGCCTCGTCCCCTACCTGCGGCGGCTGAACGAGGTGCGCCGGGCCCACCCCGCGCTGCAGCAGCTGCGCACGCTGCGGTTCCACCAGGTCGACAACCCCAACCTGCTCTGCTTCTCCAAGACCGACCCGGCGTCCGACGACGCCGTCCTGGTCGTCGTGAACCTGTCCAGCCGGGACACGCAGATCGGGACGACGGCGCTGGACCTCCCGGCGCTCGGCCTGGACTGGCACGAGCGCTTCGGGGTCACCGACGAGCTGACCGGCGCCCGGTACGACTGGGGCCAGTTCAACTACGTGGAGCTCGACCCCTACCGGGAGCCGGCGCACGTGTTCGCGCTGAGCTTCCCGCGCTCCGTCCAGTTCCCCCCGCCCGTCGCCTAGCGAGATCGATCTCCGGCCCCGTCCCGGGTCCCACCCCGAGCCAGCGAGGGTGGGCCGGCGGGGTCCTCCCACCGAGAGGGGAACCCGCTCCCGATGTCCGTTCCCGTCCCCGACGCACCCGCGAGCCACTCCGCCCTGCCGCCGCCGGGCACCGACCCCGAGTGGTACAAGCGCGCCGTCTTCTACGAGGTCCTCGTCCGCGGCTTCGCCGACAGCAACGCCGACGGCGTCGGCGACCTCCGCGGCATGCGCGACAAGCTGGACTACCTGCAGTGGCTCGGCGTCGACTGCCTCTGGCTGCCGCCGTTCTTCGCCTCCCCGCTGCGGGACGGCGGCTACGACGTCAGCGACTACACCGCGGTGCTGCCCGAGTTCGGCACCATCGAGGACTTCAAGGAGTTCCTCGACGAGGCCCACGCCCGCGGCATGCGCGTGATCATCGACTTCGTCATGAACCACACCTCGGACCAGCACCCCTGGTTCCAGGCCAGCCGCAGCGACCCCGAGGGCCCCTACGGCGACTTCTACGTGTGGGCCGACGACGACAGCGGCTACGCCGACGCGCGGATCATCTTCGTCGACACCGAGAGCTCCAACTGGACCTTCGACCCGGTGCGCAAGCAGTACTTCTGGCACCGGTTCTTCTCCCACCAGCCCGACCTGAACTTCGAGAACCCGAAGGTGCGCGAGGCGATCCTCGACGCCCTGCGCTTCTGGCTCGACCTCGGCATCGACGGCTTCCGGCTGGACGCCGTGCCCTACCTCTTCGAGGAGGAGGGCACCAACTGCGAGAACCTGCCGCGCACCCACGAGTTCCTCAAGGAGGTGCGCAAGGTCGTCGACGCGGACTACCCCGACCGCGTGCTGCTCTGCGAGGCCAACCAGTGGCCCGCCGACGTCGTCGAGTACTTCGGCGAGAACGGCGACGAGTGCCAGATGGCCTTCCACTTCCCGGTGATGCCGCGCCTGTTCATGGCCGTCCGGCGGGAGCAGCGGTTCCCGATCTCGGAGATCATGGCGCAGACGCCGGACATCCCCGACAACTGCCAGTGGGGCGTCTTCCTCCGCAACCACGACGAGCTGACCCTCGAGATGGTCACCGACGAGGAACGCGACTACATGTGGGCCGAGTACGCGAAGGACCCCCGCATGAAGGCCAACATCGGCATCCGCCGGCGGCTGGCCCCGCTGCTGGACAACGACGTCAACACCCTCGAGCTGTTCAACGCGCTGCTGCTCTCGCTCCCGGGCTCCCCGGTCCTCTACTACGGCGACGAGATCGGCATGGGCGACAACATCTGGCTCGGTGACCGCGACGGCGTCCGGACCCCGATGCAGTGGACCCCCGACCGCAACGGCGGCTTCTCCACCGCCGACCCGCAGCGGATGTACCTGCCGCTGAACCAGGACCCGGTGTACGGCTACCAGGTCACCAACGTGGAGTCGCAGCTGCGCAACACCAACTCGCTGCTGCAGTGGGTGCGGCGGATGATCCAGGTGCGCGGCCAGCACCCCACGTTCGGGCTGGGCACGTTCGAGGAGGTCGGCTCCCGCAACCCGACGGTGCTGTCGTTCGTCCGCCGGTTCGGCGACGACATCGTGCTCTGCGTCAACAACCTCTCGCGCTTCCCGCAGCCGGTGGAGCTGGACCTGCGCGAGTTCGAGGGCTACACGCCGATCGAGCTGACCGGGCGGGTGGAGTTCCCCCAGATCGGCGTCCTGCCGTACATGCTGACCCTCGCCGGGCACGGCTTCTACTGGTTCGAGCTGTCCAAGCCGACCGAACCGGTCCCCGACGAGCACGAGGACTGGGCCAGCGCGACGTCGAGCGCGGTGGCCGACACCCTGCTGGCCGCGGGCGTGGTCAGCGCCGCCGACGAGCCGTCCGACGAGTCCGGAGACCCCCGATGAGCGCCGATCCCCGAACCGCGCTGACCGACCTCTTCCGCGACTGGATCCCGCACCAGCGGTGGTTCGGCGGGAAGGGCCGCGAGTGGGCCGAGGTCACCGAGGACGGGTTCTTCCTCGACCGCGGCAACCCGGTGCTCTCGGTGCACCGCGTGCGCATCCGGTACACCGACGACGTCGTCGAGACCTACCTGGTGCCGCTGTCCTGGCGCGACCACCCGGCCGAGGACCTGGAGACCGCGCTGGTCGGGGCGGTGTCCAACGAGGGCACCGAGACCTACGCCTACGACGCGATGCGCGACCGGGAGTCCACCGCGCCGTGGCTGATCCACCTGGCCCAGGGCTCGACCATCGGGCCGATGCGCTTCACCCCGGCCGGGGAGGGCGACATCCCCGAGGGGCTGCCGGGCGACATCGTCTCCACCGAGCAGAGCAACACCTCGCTGGTCTACGGCCAGGAGGCGATCCTGAAGCTCTTCCGCCGGCTGGAGCCGGGGCTCAACCCCGACGTCGAGATCCACGACGCCCTCCGCCGGGCGGACAACCCGCACATCGCCGCGCTGCTGGGCCACGTCGAGATCGACGACGCGCAGGGCGGCGACCCGGCGACGGTCGCCATGCTGCAGACCTTCGTCCCGAACGCCAGCGACGGCTGGCGGCTGGCCACCGCCAGCGTCCGGGACCTCTACGCCGAGGGCGACCTGCACGCCGACGAGGTCGGCGGGGACTTCGCCGCCGACAGCGAGCGGCTCGGCGCCGCGACGGCCTCGGTGCACGCCGACCTGGCGCAGGTCCTGCCCACCGAGCAGGCCGAGCCCGGCTGGCTGGCTACCGTCGCCCAGCAGATGTCGGACCGGCTGGACGCCGCCACGGAGATCGTGCCGCAGCTGCGGGAGCACGCCGAGGCGCTGCGGCAGGTGTACGCCGCCGTCGCCGGCAGCGCGGAGCCGGTGGTGCGCCAGCGGGTGCACGGCGACCTCCACCTGGGGCAGGTGCTGCGCACCGCCACGGGCTGGATCATCCTCGACTTCGAGGGCGAGCCGGCCCGCCCGCTGGCCGCCCGCCGCGAGCTCGACAGCCCGCTGCGCGACGTCGCCGGGATGCTCCGCAGCTTCGACTACGCCGCCCGGCACCTGCTCGTCGAGCTGCCGGAGGACTCCCAGCGGGAGTACCGCGCCCAGGAGTGGGCGGCCCGCAACCGGGCCGCGTTCTGCGCGGGGTACTCCGAGGCCAGCGGCATGGACCCCTGCGGTGAGTCACCACTCCTCCGGGCGTTCGAGGCGGACAAGGCGGTTTACGAATGCGTCTACGAGGCGAGGAACCGTCCGCACTGGCTGATGATCCCGCTCCAGTCGATCGCCCGGCTCGCCGGCCGCGACTGAGCCCCCGAACCGACGGACCAGAGCACCGAGAACGGACGAGGACGGCGAGACGATGACGACCGACGACCGAGGCGACAGCCCCGTGGCCGGCAAGGACGATCTGCAGCGCGCCGTGGAGGAGAAGGTGGCGCAGGCGGAGGCGGCCGCGGGCAGCGAGCCACCGGTGAACGCCGAGCCGGCCAAGAAGACGACGAAGCGCGCCGCCGCCAAGAAGGCGGCGCCGGCGAAGAAGGCCGCAGCCGCCAAGAAGGCGGCCCCGGCCAAGAAGACGGCCCCGGCCAAGAAGGCGGCCACGGCCGACGCGGCCACCGGCACCAGGGCGACGGCGGCCAAGCGGTCCACGGCCAAGAAGGCCGCCGCCGCACCCACCGCCACCGAGGCCACCCCGGAGCCCGGCAGCGAGGACACCGAGGTCACCGCCAACCCGGTGGTCGCGCCGGCGCCGATCGCCGAGCCCGGTGACGGCACCGGCGCCCCGGCCGGCCAGCCGGTCGCCCCCGACCCCGACCCGGCGACGCCGCCCACCCCGCAGGCGCCGGATGAGGACCGGGCCGGCTCCGCCGAACCCGCCGCGCCGGCCGTCCCCGCCGACGTCTCCCCTGCCGACGCCGCCGCGCCCGCCGGTGGCACCACCGCCGGCGCGGCCGGGGACACCGGCGTCGAGGAGTTCGGCGAGGAGGACCTGCGGGCGATCGTCGAGGGCTGGTCGCGCGACCCCCACCGCATCCTCGGCGCCCACCGCACCGCCGAGGGCTGGGCGGTGCGCACGCTGCGCCCCGACGCGGTGAGCGTCGCCGTCCTCGACGAGGACGGCAGCCGCCACGAGGCCGGGCAGCTGCACGGGGGCGGCATCTACGAGGCGACCCTCCCCCGCCAGCCCGGGGACTACCGGATCGAGGTCGTCTACGGCGACGGCCAGGGCGGGACGACGACGCACACGGTCGACGACCCCTTCCGCTGGCTGCCCACCCTGGGGCCGGTCGACGAGCACCTCATCCGCGAGGGGCGCCACGAGCGGCTGTGGGAGGTGCTCGGCGCGCACGTGCGGCGCTACGAGACCCCGCGCGGCACCGTCGAGGGCGTCTCCTTCGCCGTCTGGGCGCCCAGCGCGCAGGGCGTCAAGGTCACCGGCGACTTCGACTACTGGCAGGCCCGCGCCTACCCCATGCGGATGCTCGGCTCCTCCGGCGTCTGGGAGATCTTCGTCCCGGGCGTGCAGGTGGGCACCCGGTACCGCTACCACGTCCTGGGCGCCGACGGCACGTGGCGGGAGAAGGCCGACCCGCTCGCGTTCGCCACGGAGGTGCCGCCGCTGAACGCCTCCGTGGTCACCGAGTCCACCTACGAGTGGGCCGACGACGCCTGGCTCGAGCAGCGCGCCGAGGCCGGGTGGCACCAGCGCCCGATGAGCGTCTACGAGGTGCACGCCGGTTCCTGGCGCCAGGGCCTGTCCTACCGCGAGATGGCCGACCAGCTCGTCGACTACGTCCGCGACGCAGGGTTCACCCACATCGAGTTCATGCCGCTCGCGGAGCACCCGTTCGGCGGCTCCTGGGGCTACCAGGTCACCTCCTACTACGCGCCGACGTCCCGCTACGGCACCCCGGACGACCTGCGCTACCTGATCGACCGGGCGCACCAGGCCGGCATCGGCGTCATCGTGGACTGGGTACCCGCCCACTTCCCCAAGGACGAGTGGGCGCTGGCCCGCTTCGACGGCACCTCGCTCTACGAGCACGGCGACCCGCGCCGGGGCGAGCAGCTGGACTGGGGCACCTACGTCTTCGACTTCGGCCGCTCCGAGGTCCGCAACTTCCTCGTCGCCAACGCGCTGTACTGGTGCAAGGAGTTCCACGTCGACGGCATCCGCGTCGACGCGGTCGCCTCGATGCTCTACCTGGACTACTCCCGCAGCGAGTGGGTGCCCAACCAGTACGGCGGGCGGGAGAACCTGGAGGCGGTCGCCTTCCTCCAGGAGTTCAACGCGACCGTCTACCGCGAGGTCCCCGGCGTCGTGACGATCGCCGAGGAGTCCACCGCCTGGCCGGGCGTCACCCGGCCCACCCACCTGGGCGGCCTGGGCTTCGGCTTCAAGTGGAACATGGGCTGGATGCACGACTCGCTCTCCTACGTGGAGCGCGAGCCGATCTACCGCAGCTACCACCACGGCCAGCTCACGTTCTCGATGCACTACGCGTACAGCGAGAACTACGTCCTGCCGATCAGCCACGACGAGGTCGTGTACGGCAAGGGCTCCATGCTGCGGAAGATGCCCGGGGACCGGTGGCAGCAGCTGGCCAACCTGCGCGCCTACCTGGCCTACATGTGGGCCCACCCCGGCAAGCAGCTGCTGTTCATGGGGTCGGAGTTCGCCCAGGACTCGGAGTGGGCGGAGAGCCGCTCGCTGGACTGGTGGCACCTCGACGACCCCGCGCACCGCGGCATGCTGCAGCTGGTCACCGACCTCAACGGCCGCTACAAGGAGTGCGACGCCCTCTGGTCGCAGGACGTCGACCCGGCCGGGTTCCAGTGGATCGACGCCAACGACGCCTCGGGCAACGTGCTGTCCTTCCTGCGCTACGGCGCCGCGCCGCAGAACGCGTCCCCCGCCGCCGCGGCGGAGGGTGAGGAGGGGACCGGGGCCGCGGAGGGCTCGGTGCTGGCCTGCGTCGTCAACTTCTCCGGCGCCCCGCACCACGAGTACCGGATCGGGCTGCCCCGCCCCGGCCAGTGGCGCGAGGTGCTCAACACCGACGCCGAGGGGTACGGCGGCTCCGGCGTCGGCAACTACGGCGGCATCGAGGCCGAGCCGGAGCCCTGGCACGGCCAGCCGTACTCGGCGACGATCTCCGCCCCGCCGCTGGGCACCGTCTGGTTCCTGCACGAGGGCTGATCCCCGATCCGACCCACCCCGACCGCGCCGCTCCGGTGCGGCCGGGGTGGTGCCCGGTCCGCCGGAGCACCGGGCATGCTGTGCGGCGCACGCCCGCCCGCCCGTGGAGGAACGCCCCCGATGAGATCCCTGCTGCGCCGGGTGGCCCCCGCGGTCGTCGCGGGGCTGCTGCTCACCGGCTGCGCCACCGGCGCGGTGCGGGGCCAGGCGACCCCGCCCGACGGCGGACCGGTCGACGTGCCCGCCGACGAGTTCCCCGTCACCGGGGCGGGCGACGAACCGATCGACCAGTTCGCCCGCAACGCCCTCGCCGACCTCGTCGTCTTCTGGACCGACGCCTACCCCGAGCACTTCGGCGAGGAGTTCACCCCGCTGCGGGGCGGCTACTTCTCGGTCGACTCCGAGGGCCTCGACGAGAGCGCCTACCCGGAGACGGGGATCGGCTGCCAGGGCTCCTGGACGGCACCGGAGGACGTCGCCGGCAACGCGTTCTACGACCCCGCCTGCGACGTGATCGCCTACGACCGCGCCCTGCTGCAGGAGCTCTCCGACGACTACGGCCGCTTCCTGGTGCCCGTGGTGATGGCGCACGAGTTCGGCCACGCCATGCAGGGGCGCTTCGGGTTCGCCGAGTCCGGCCGCAGCATCCTGGACGAGACCCAGGCCGACTGCCTGGCCGGCGCGTGGACGCGCTGGGTCGCCGACGGGCAGGCCACCCACGTCTCGCTGCGCGAGCCGGAGCTCGACGACGTGGTGCGCGGGTACCTCCTGCTCCGCGACGACGTGGGTAGCGACCCCGACAACGTCGAGGCGCACGGCTCCTACTTCGACCGGGTCTCCGCGTTCTACGACGGGTTCGAGCGTGGCCTGGACACCTGCCGCGACGCGTTCGGCGAGGACCGGCTGTTCACCGCCGCGGAGTTCACCCCCTACGACCTCGACCAGGGGAACGCCGCGTTCGACGACATCGTCGACTGGGTCGGCACCACGCTGCAGGCCTTCTGGGGCGAGGTCTTCCCGGCCGCGTTCGGCGGGGAGTTCGACGAACCGGAGGTCGCCGGGTTCACCGGGCGCGCGCCGGGCTGCGACGGGCTCGACGGCCGGGACCTGGGCTACTGCGCCGAGGACGGCACCGTCTACATCGACGAGGCCGACCTGGCGGTGCCCGCCTACGACGAGATCGGGGACTTCGCGCTCGCCACCGCCATGGCCCTGCCCTACGCACTGGCGGTGCGCGACCAGGCCGGCCTGTCGGTGGACGACGGCGAAGCGATCCGCTCGGCGGTCTGCCTCACCGGCTGGTACCAGGCGCAGTGGTACGACGGCGAGTTCGCCGACGTCGTCGGGGCGGAGATCAGCCCGGGCGACCTCGACGAGGCCGTCCAGTTCCTGCTGCGGTACGGCGTCGAGGAGGACGTCTTCCCGGGGACCGACGCCTCGGGCTTCGAGCTGGTCGGCGCCTTCCGGAACGGGTTCCTGGACGGCGGGGAGGCCTGCGGGATCGGCGGCTGACCCCCGCCTAGAAGAGCGCGGCGGTGAGCTGGCGGCGCGCGGACGCGACGCGGGGGTCGGCGTCGCCGACGACCGCGAAGAGCTCCACGAGGTGCTTGCGGGCCGCGTCCCGGTCCTCTCCCCCGGTGCGGCGGACCACGTCGAGCAGCCGGTCGAAGGCCCCCTCGATGTCGCCGGTGCCCAGGAGGAAGTCGGCCGCCCGGGTCTGCGCGGCGACGTCGTCGGGCGCGGCGTCCGCGGCGGCCAGCGCGTCGGGGCCGGCCTCCTCGGCCCGCCGGAACAGCTGCACCTGGCGCAGCGCGATACCGGCGTCGGGGTGGTCGGGCTCCTCGGCGAGGATCGCCTCGTAGGCGGCCTCGGCCGCGGCCAGGTCACCCCGCTCGAGCGCTGCCTCGGCGGCGTCCAGCCGCGGGTCCTCCACGTCGGCCTGCGGCTCGGCGCCGGGGACCGCCCCACCGGTGGTGGCCTGCACCAGCTCGGTGACGAACTGGCGGGCCTGCTCCTCGGGGATCGCGCCGGTGAACTCGGCGACCAGCTGCCCCTGCCACACCGCCTTGACGGCGGGGATGCCCTGGACGCGCAGCCCCTGGGCCAGCGCCGGGTTCGCCTCCACGTCCACCTTCGCCAGCACCCAGGAGCCGCCGCCCTCGACCGCCAGCCGCTCGAGCACCGGGGAGAGCTGCTTGCACGGCCCGCACCACTCGGCCCACAGGTCGAGCACGACCGGCACCTGGAACGACCGGTCCAGCACCTCGGCCTGGAAGGTCGCCTCGGTGACGTCGACGACCGCGCCACCGGGGGCGCCCGCCGGCGCGGTGGCGCTCGGCGGCGGCGCGGCCTGGGCGCGCGCTGCGGCCTCCGAGCGCGCCTTGACGGCGGCGAGGTCGACGGCGCCGGCCATGGCGGCGGCCATCTGCGCCTGCTGTGCCTGCGCGCGCGGGTCGGGACGTCCGGGGCGGGTGGGCTGCATGGGACCGATGATCCCACCGGTGGTTCCGGCTCGGGCCCGTAGGGTCCTGCCGGAGACACCGGGGTGCCGCCCGTCGGCACAGGGGGCGGCACTCGCCGGAACGGCTCAGCGCAGCTCGGGAACGCCTCCTGGCCGCGGTCGGAGCGCGGAGCGCGACAGTGCGCTCAGAAGCGGGCCGGTTCGGTGTAGCCGCCCCACTCGGCGCGGAGTGCGTCGCAGATCTCGCCCAGGGATGCCTCGGCGCGCACGGCGTCGAGCATCGCCGGGACCATGTTGGCCTCGGTCCGCGCGACCTCGACGAGGCGTGCGACCGCCGCGCGGGCGGCGTCGTCGTCCCGCTGCTGCCGGCGCACGGCGAGCTCCGCCTTCTGCTCGACCTCCACCTCGTGGCTCACCCGGAGGATGTCCAGCTTGTCGTGCGCGTCCACCGAGCCGACCAGCGTGTTCACGCCGACGACCTTCTTGTCGCCCTTCTCCAGCGCCCGCTGGTAGGTGAACGCCGCCTCGGCGATCTCGCCGGTGAACCAGCCGTCCTCGATCCCGCGCAGGATGCCGCTGGTCATCGTCCCGTCGGTGCCCATGTCCTTGATGCGGGTGAAGATCTCCTCCGCCTGGCGCTCGAGCTCGTCGGTGAGCGCCTCGACGTACCAGGAGCCGCCGAGCGGGTCGGCGACGTTCATGACCCCGGTCTCCTCGGCGATGACCTGCTGGGTGCGCAGCGCGATCTGCGCGGCCTTGGCGCTGGGCAGCGCCAGCACCTCGTCCAGGGCGTTGGTGTGCAGCGACTGGGTGCCGCCGAGGACCGCGGCCAGCGCCTCCACCGCCGTCCGGGTGATGTTGTTGTCGGGCTGCTGGGCGGTGAGGCTGACGCCGGCGGTCTGGGTGTGGAAGCGCAGCTGCTGCGCCTTCTCGGTCGTGGCGCCGTAGACGTCGCGGAGCCAGCGGGCCCAGATGCGGCGCGCGGCGCGGAACTTGGCGATCTCCTCGAAGAAGTCGATGTGCGCGTCGAAGAAGAACGACAGCCCGGGGGCGAACTGCTCGACGTCCAGGCCGCGGGAGAGCCCGAGCTCCACGTAGGCGAAGCCGTCGGCCAGCGTGTACGCGAGCTCCTGCGCGGCCGTCGAGCCGGCCTCACGGATGTGATAGCCGGAGACGCTGATCGGCTTGTACGCCGGGATGCTCTCGGCGCAGTACTCCATGAGGTCGCCGATCAGGCGCAGGTGCGGCTCCGGCGGGAAGAGCCACTCCTTCTGCGCGATGTACTCCTTGAAGATGTCGGTCTGCAGCGTGCCGTTGAGCCGGCCGGTGTCGGCGCCCTGGCGCTCGGCGGCGACCAGGTACATGCAGAACACCGGGACGGCCGGGCCGCTGATCGTCATCGACGTCGTGGTGGCCTCGAGGTCGATGCCGTCGAAGAGCTCGTCCATGTCGACGGCGGTGTCCACGGCCACGCCGCAGTGCCCGACCTCCCCGAGGCTGCGCGGGTCGTCGGAGTCGCGGCCCATGAGCGTGGGCATGTCGAAGGCGACGCTCAGCCCGCCGCCGCCCTCGGCCAGGATCATCTTGTAGCGCTCGTTGGTCTGCCGGGCGTTGCCGAAGCCGGCGAACTGCCGGATCGTCCAGGCCCGGCCGCGGTAGCCGGTGGCGTGCAGACCCCGGGTGAACGGGAACTCGCCGGGGTAGCCGATCCGGTCGAACCCCTCGACGGCGCCCTCGTCGGCCGGGCCGTACACCGGGTCGACCTCCACCCCCGACAGCGTGGTGAAGTCCGCGTCGCGGACCCGCCCGGCGGCCAGCGCCGCGTCGTACCGCTGCTGCCACCGCTGCCGGGCGTCGTCGCTCATGACGAGATGCTAGGACGTCCAACTATCGTGTGTCGAGCGTCACGGCGAGTCGCCGGCGACGTCGCCCGCACCCAGCCGCACGCGGCGCAGCGTCGTGAACAGCGCCTCCTGCTCGTCCTCCGCCAGGTCCGCCAGGCCGAAGTCGATCGCGGTCAGCGCCCGGGTCCCCTCGTCCACGACGGCACGGCCGCGCTCGGTGATCGCGGCCAGGACGCCGCGGCCGTCGGCCGGGTTCGGGCGGCGGTCGACGTACCCGGCGGCGGCCAGCCGGTCGATGGCGTTCGTGACGCTCGTCGGGTGCACCATGAGCCGGCTGCCGATCACCTTCAGCGGCAGCTCCCCCGACCGGCTGAAGGTGAGCAGCACCAGCACCTCGTAGCGGGCGAAGGTCAGCTCCAGCGGGCGCAGCACCCCGTCGAAGCGGGCCAGCAGGATCTGCTGCACGCGGAAGACCGACGTCGCCGCCCGCATCGCCGACGACGGGCCGAAGTGCGTCTCCCACTTCTCCCCGGCGCGCTCGATCGGGTCGAACGGCAGCCCCAGCGGTCGGACCATGCGCGGCACGGTACCTGCGCGCCCCGGACGCCCCGGATCACCGCGGGACGCACGCGGGTCAGCGCAGCGGCGGCCGGAGCGGGGGGACGTGCCGCACGCCGAACACCTCGCGCAGGGCGACGCGCGCGGCCTGGTCGCCGCAGGCGCCGTGGACGGCCGGACCGGGCGGGGTCGCCGAGGACGCGAGGTACACCCCCGGGACCGGCGTCTTGTAGGTGTTCCAGCGCGGGACCGGCCGGGCGAGCATCTGCCGGAGGGTGGTCTGCCCGTTGGAGATGTCACCGCCCAGGTAGGTGGGGTTCCACTGCTCCATCTGGACGGCGCTCTTCGTGTGGCGGTCGACGACCGTGTCGCGGAAGCCGGGTGCGAACCGCTCGACCTGCCGCTCGATCGCCTCGGTCATGTCGACGTCGGAGCCGTGCGGGACGTGCACGTAGGCCCAGAAGATGTGCCCGCCGTCCGGCGCCCGGCTGGGGTCGGGCACCGTCGGCTGCACGGCGAGCACGTAGGGCCGGTCGGTGAGGCGGCCCTCGTTGGGCGCCCGCTCCCCCTCGATCGTCTCCTCCAGGGTGCCGGCGACGTGGACCGTGCCGGCACGGCGGACGTCGGCGTTCGCCCAGGGCACCGGCTCGGAGAGGATCCAGTCGATCTTGAAGACGCCGGCGCCGTGCCGGTAGCGCCGGACCCAGCGGCGGTAGCCCTCGTGCACCCGGTCGCCGGCCATCGCCACGAACGCGTCGGGCGTGGTGTCGAGCAGGACCGCGGGCACCCCCTCGAACTCCCGCAGATCGGTGACCAGGTGCCCGGTGACCACCTCGCCCCCCTGCTCCTCGAGGGCGGTCACCATGGCGTCGGCGAGCTGCTGCGACCCGCCCTCGACCAGCGGCCACCCGACGTGGTGGGACAGCATCGCGAGCAGCATGCCCAGCGCCGAGGTCAGCGGCCGGCGGAGGTCGAGCATCCCGTGGGCCGCGGCACCACCCAGCAGCGCGCGCCCCTCGGCGGTGTCGAAGTACCGGTGCGCCAGCCAGCGGACGTCGGGCAGGCCGGTGAGCCCGAACCGGGCGATCTGCACGGGGCTGCGCGTCGGCAGGCTGCGCAGCCGGCTGGTGAGGAAGAAGTCGACGATGTCGCCGCCGTGCTCCACGAGCGGCTCGAACAGCCGGCGGTAGGCGTCGGCGTCCGCGCCCAGCCCGGCCGCGGTTCGCTCCAGGGAGCGGTGGGAGACCGCCGCGCGGCCGCCGTCCAGCGGGTGCGCGAAGCTGACGTCCGGGTGGACGAGCCGGACCCCGCGCGACGGCAGGTCGAACTCGCGGAAGAAGGGTGCCGCGGCGGCCAGCGGCTGCACCGTCGAGCAGACGTCGTGGTGGAACCCGGCGCGGATGAGCTCCTCGGTGCGCATCCCGCCGCCGGGTCGCCCGGCCGCCTCGACCACCTGCACCCGCAGGCCCGCGGCGGCGAGCCGGAGTGCGGCGGCCAGCCCGTTGGGGCCCGCGCCGACGACGACGGCGTCCGGCTTGCCGTTCACTGCCGCAGTCCGTTCACCCGCCCCATCCTGGCGGGTGGGCGACCGACCTGCTCGGTCAGAGGCTAGAGCTGGCCGAGCAGTTCGTCGGCGGCGCGGTAGGGGTCGGTCCCGCCGCCCACCACGGCGTCGGCCAGCGCACCGAGCGCCGCGGACCCGCGCACGTCGCCCATGCGCTCGCGCAGCGTGGCCAGCGCGATCGCCTCGATCTCGCGCGCGGCCCGCTCGCTGCGCCGGCGGTGCCGCTCGCCCGAGGACTCCAGCCACTGCCGGTGCTCCTCGATCCGGGCCAGCACCTCGTCGACGCCGTTGTCGGTGTCGCGGGCGGCGACCGTGCGGCAGATCGGCGGGCGCCAGTGCCCGGCCTCGGAGTGCCGGCCGCCGAGGGAGAGCATGTAGCGGAGGTCGCGGACCGTCTGGTCGGCACCGTCCCGGTCGGCCTTGTTCACCACGAAGACGTCGGCGACCTCGAGGATCCCGGCCTTGGCCGCCTGGATGCCGTCACCCATGCCGGGGGCGACCAGGACGAGCGTGGTGTCGGCGAGCGAGGCGATCTCCAGCTCCGACTGCCCCACCCCGACGGTCTCGATGAGCACGACGTCGCAGCCGGCCGCGTCGAGCACGCGCAGCGCCTGCGGGGTGGCCCACGAGAGCCCGCCGAGGTGCCCGCGGGAGGCCATCGAGCGGATGAAGACGCCGCTGTCGCCGGCGTGGTCCTGCATGCGCACGCGGTCGCCCAGCAGCGCGCCCCCGGAGAACGGCGACGACGGGTCGACGGCGAGCACCCCGACCCGCTTGCCGGCCTGCCGCAACGCGCGCACCAGCGCCGTCGTCGACGTCGACTTGCCCACGCCGGGCGAGCCGGTGAGGCCGATCACCTGGGCCTTCCCGGTGTGCGGCGCCAGCGCGGCGGCCACCTCGCGCAGCGCGGGGCTGGCGTCCTCCACCAGCGAGATCAGCCGGGCCACCGACCGGGCGTCGCCCTCGCGGGCGCGCTCGACCAAGGTCGGGACGTCGACGGCCCGGCGCCCCCGCCGGCCGCGCGGGCCGGTGGGGGCGTCGGGCTGGACGGCGAGGCCGTCCGTCACGCCTTCGCGGGCACGTGCAGGATGAGGGCGTCGCCCTGACCGCCGCCGCCGCAGAGCGCCGCGGCGCCGACGCCGCCGCCGCGGCGGCGGAGCTCGAGCGCCAGGTCCAGGACGATCCGCGCCCCGCTCATGCCGACCGGGTGCCCCAGGGCGATGGCGCCACCGTTGGGGTTCACCTTCTCCGGGTCGATGCCGAGCTCGCGGGTGGAGACGATGCCGACCGCGGCGAAGGCCTCGTTCAGCTCGACCAGGTCCAGCGACCTCGGGTCGATGCCCTCGCGCTCGCAGGCCTTCTGGATCGCCCGCGACGGCTGGCTCTGCAGCGTCGCGTCCGGGCCGGCGACGACGCCGTGCGCGCCGATCTCGGCGATGACGGTGCAGCCGAGCTCCGCGGCCTTCTCGGCGCTCATGACCACGACCGCGCAGGCGCCGTCGGAGATCTGCGAGGCGGTGCCGGCGGTGATCGTGCCGTCCTTGGCGAAGGCCGGCTTCAGCTTCGCCAGGCTCTCCGCGGTGGTGTCGGGGCGGATGCCCTCGTCCTCGCGGAACTCGATGGGGTCGCCCTTGCGCTGGGGGATGAGGACGGGGGTGATCTCCTCGTCGAAGATCCCGTCCTTGGCGGCGCGCGCGGCCTTCTGGTGGCTGGCGGCGGCGAACTCGTCCTGCTCCTCGCGGGTCAGGTCGTACCGGCTGTTGGCCTGCTCGGTGAGCGCGCCCATCGCCACCTGGTCGAAGGTGTCCGAGAGGCCGTCGTGGGCCATCGAGTCGATGAGCTTGGTGTCCCCGTACTTGGTGCCGGTGCGGGAGCCCGCCAGCAGGTGCGGCGCCTGGGTCATGGACTCCATGCCCCCGGCGACGACGACGTCGTACTCGCCGGCGCGGATGAGCTGGTCGGCCAACGCGATGGCGTTCAGGCCGGAGAGGCAGACCTTGTTGATGGTCAGCGAGGGCACCGACATCGGGATGCCGCCGGCCACCGCGGCCGGGCGGGCGGGGTTCTGGCCGGCGCCGGCCTGGATGACCTGGCCCATGATCACGTAGTCCACCTGGTCGCCGGAGATGCCGGCCCGCTCGAGCGCGGCCTTGATGGCGACGCCGCCGAGGTCGGCCGCCGAGAAGTCCTTCAGCGAGCCGAGCAGCCGGCCCATCGGGGTCCGGGCGCCGCTGACGATGACCGAGCGGGACATGCTGCCTCCAGTGCCGGGCCGCCGCCGGTGGCGACCTCGTTGTCGGGACGCACCGCGACGGTGGTGCCGGCGCGGCGTCGGGCCTTCCGGGAAGGATAGGACGGCCGCCCGACGGGCGGCAGGGCCGATCGAGTGGCCCGGGTCACGGCACCGGCGTGAGGCCCACCACACCGAGCTGTCGTCTCAGACGTCTTGACGGCACTATGCCTGCGTGAGCACCGACGCCGAGCGCCCCGGGCTGCCCGAGGGCCTGCTGACGACCATCGACCACGTGGGCATCGCCGTCCCGGACCTGGACGAGGCGATCGCCTTCTACGCCCGAGCCTTCGGGGTCCACTCGGTGCACGAGGAGACCAACGAGGAGCAAGGGGTCCGCGAGGCCATGCTCGCCGTCGGCAACGGCGAGACGCGGATCCAGCTGCTCGCGCCGCTGACCCCGGAGTCCACCATCGCCAAGTTCATCGGCCGCTCCGGGCCGGGGCTGCAGCAACTCGCCTTCCGGGTCGACGACGTCGAGGCGGTGAGCGCCACGCTGCGCGAGCGCGGGCTGCGGCTGCTCTACGACACGCCCAAGCGCGGCACGTCGGACAGCCGGGTGAACTTCGTCCACCCCAAGGACGCCGGCGGCGTCCTGGTCGAGCTCGTCGAGCCGGCCGCGACGAGCTCGCACTGACCACCGCGCACCGACCACCCCGGAGCCAGCGGTTACCCATCGGTAACCTCTCCGCACCCGCACCGCCCTCCGAGCCCGGCCGACCACGGCCACCGATGACCCGGGAGAACGCGTGAACGAGATCAGGGACGCCATCCTCGCCGACCAGCTGGACGCCCTCGGCGGCCTGGCCGTGCCGGAGTCCTACCGCGCCGTGCTGGTCCGCAAGGACGAGCAGGACATGTTCGTGGGCCTGCCCACCAAGGAGAAGGACCCGCGCAAGTCCCTCCACGTCGAGGAGGTCCCGACGCCGGAGCTCGGCCCGGGCGAGGCGATCGTGGCCGTCATGGCGTCGTCGGTGAACTACAACACCGTCTGGACGTCGATCTTCGAACCGGTCTCCACCTTCGGCTTCCTCGAGCGCTACGGCCGCGTCTCCGAGCTCACCAAGCGGCACGACCTGCCCTACCACGTGGTGGGCTCGGACCTGGCCGGCGTCGTCCTGCGCGTGGGCCCCGGGGTCAACAAGTGGAAGCCGGGCGACGAGGTCGTCGCGCACTGCCTCTCGGTGGAGCTCGAGGACCCGGCCGGGCACGACGACACGATGATGGACCCGCAGCAGCGCATCTGGGGCTTCGAGACCAACTTCGGCGGCCTCGCGGAGCTGGCGCTGGTCAAGAGCAACCAGCTCATGCCCAAGCCCGCGCACCTGTCGTGGGAGGAGGCGGCGAGCCCCGGGCTGGTCAACTCGACCGCCTACCGCCAGCTGGTGAGCAAGAACGGCGCCAACATGAAGCAGGGCGACGTCGTGCTCATCTGGGGCGCCTCGGGCGGCCTGGGCTCCTACGCCACCCAGATGGCGCTCAACGGCGGCGCCATCCCGGTGTGCGTGGTGAGCAGCCCGGAGAAGGCCGAGATCGTCCGCCGGATGGGCGCCGAGCTGGTCATCGACCGCTCCGCCGAGGGCTACCAGTTCTGGAAGGACGAGGACACCCAGGACCCGAAGGAGTGGCAGCGCTTCGGGAAGAAGATCCGCGAGCTGACCGGTGGCGAGGACGTCGACATCGTCTTCGAGCACCCCGGCCGGGAGACCTTCGGGGCCAGCGTCTACGTGGCCAAGAAGGGCGGCACGATCATCACCTGCGCGTCCACCACCGGTTACATGCACGAGTACGACAACCGGTACCTCTGGATGAACCTCAAGAAGATCCTGAGCTCGCACTTCGCCAACTACAAGGAGGCGTGGGAGGCCAACCGGCTCATCGACAAGGGCCTCATCCACCCGACCCTGTCGAAGGTCTACCCGATGGAGCAGGTCGGCCAGGCCGCCCTCGACGTCCACCGCAACGCCCACCAGGGCAAGGTCGGCGTCCTGACCCTCGCCCCCGAGGAGGGGCTGGGCGTCAAGGACGCCGAGAAGCGCGCGAAGCACATCGACGCGATCAACCGCTTCCGCGGCATCTGAGGACCCCGTCCAGAGGCTCACCGGGGGCCGGGCCGCGCTCGCGGCCCGGCCCCCTGCGCGCACCGCCCGGCGTGTCGGCCGGGACGCCCGGGACATCTGGGACCGACCCCGCCCGGGACGGTGACGAGCCCCTGCCCTTCTGCGAGGATGGCGACCATGAACGACCCCCGCCGCGACATGCCGGTGCACGAGGCCCAGCACTCGTTCGACGTGGTCCTGCGGGGGTACGACCGCAGCCAGGTCGCCGACACGATCGAACGGCTCGAGGCGGACTTCCGCATCGCGCTCGCCGACCGCGACGCCGCCGTCGCGCGCTCCTCCGACCTGGCCAGCCAGCTGTCGGCGCTCCACGGCGAGATCGAGACGCTGCGCCGCAAGGCGGCGAACGCCGCGGCCCCCACCTTCGAGAACATCAGCGAGCGCATCCAGCACATGCTGCAGCTCGCCGAGGAGGAGGCCGCGGAGATCCGCCGCGCCGCCGAGGCCGACGCCATGGCCGTGCGCGAGCAGACGGCCGCCGAGGAGCGGGCGCTCCTGGAACGCCACGCCGCCGGCCAGGCGGAGGTGGAGCGGATGATCGCCGAGGCGCGGCAGAGCGCCGAGCAGATCGCGCAGAAGGCGCAGCAGCGAGCCGACGAGCTGGTCGCCAAGGCGCAGGAGCGGGTCGCCCGGCTGGACGCCGAGTCCCAGGCCCGTCGCGCCAAGGTCGAGGAGGACTTCGACATCGCCCAGCGCGCCCGCCGCGCCGAGGCCGCCCGGGCCGAGGAGGAGCGCGAGCGCGTCTCCACGCAGGCCGCCCGCCAGCGCATCGCCGCCGCGGAGCAGCATGCCGCCCAGCTCGTGGCCGACGCCGAGGCCCGCGCCGAGGCCATCCGCGAGGTCCGCGACGAGCTCACCAGCCGGCTGGTCCAGGCCCGCCGCCTGCTGGACGACCTGCCCGACCTCGGGGACCGCCCGCAGGGCCCCCGCGACGATGCGCGTGCCGACGCCGGCACCGAGCGCCGCCCGCAGCCGACCGCCCGCACCCCCGAGGCCGCCCCCCAGCAGCCCGCTCGCCCGCAGACCGCTCCCCAGCAGGCGGCTCCCCAGCAGCCCGCGGCGCAGCCGGCCACCGCACCCCAGCCGGTCCGGGCCGCGGAGCCCGAGCGTCCGGAGGCACCGGCCCCGGCCGGCGGGCCGCAGACGGGGCAGCAGCCCGCGGTGCAGGTTCCTCAGGGCGAGGCTGCCGCGGCCCGCCAGCCCACCCGCTCCGATCCGGTGACCGCCACCTTCCCGGCCGTCCAGCGGGCCGAGCCGACGACGCGCGCGCTCCCCCTGCCCCCGCGACCGACCGCCGGAACGGCCCCTGCCGGGCAGGAGTCGGAGGAGTCGGTCGACGAGCCGGTCGGCCGCTCCTGACGCAGGTCGGCTCCCCGCGCACCCGGCGCCGCTCCCCGGTCCGCGCCGGCCTCCTCGCGCTCGCGCTGGCGGTCCTGCTGGGTGGCCTGGCCGCACCGGCGAGCGCTGCGGCCGGGGAGACCGGTACCGCGCTCCTGCGGGTCGCCCACCTCTCCCCCGACACCCCGGCGGTCGACGTCTCGCTGACGCCCGCGGCACCGCCCGGTGAGGTGCTCACCGATCCCGGCCCCGATCTCGCCACCGGGATGGGGTACGGCGGGGTGAGCGCCTTCGCCGAGCTGCCCGCGGGTGCGTACGCGGTCAGCGTCCGGGCCGCCGGCTCACCCGCCACGACGCCGCCGGTGCTCTCGGCCCGGCTCGAGCTCTCCGCCGGGCAGGCCCGCACGGTGACGCTCGCGGGCGCCTTCGCCGACCTCGCCCTCCAGCCGCTGGACGACGACCTCAGCGCCCCGCCCGCCGGCGCGGCGCGGGTGCGCGTGCTCGGGGCGGCGCCCGGCACCGGCCCCCTCGACGTCGTGCTCGACGGTGGGCCGCCGCTCGCCGAGCAGTTGCGCTCCCCGGGCGCCGCGACCCCCGTGACGGTGCCCGGCGGCCGGTACCGCGCCCGCCTGCCCTCGACCGGCGACGACGCCGAGGTCGACCTGCCCGCGGGCTCGGTGCGGACGGTGCTGGTCCTGGCACGACCCGGGGGTGGTATCGAGCTGCGGGTCGTGGCCGACGCCACCGGTCCCGCGGTGCGACCCGCGGGCGGGGTCGATGCAGGAGGCGGCCCGCCGGGCCCGCTCGCCGGCCGGCTGCTCCGCGCCGTCTCCGCCGCGGTCGGGGGACCCGCGGCGGCGCGGCCGGTGCCGGCAGCGCCGGTGCGGCTGCACGTCCCGGCCGCCGGGATCGACGCGTCGGTGGTCGGCGCCGGGCTGGACGGTGGCGGCGCGCTTTCCCCGCCGGCGGACCCCGCCCTCGTCGGCTGGTTCACCGGGAGCGCCCGGCCCGGCGCCACCGGCCCCGCGGTGCTCACCGGGCACGTCGACTGGGCGGGACGCCCCGGGGCGCTCGGCCGGCTCGACCGGGTAGCCCCTGGTGACGAGGTGCTGGTCGAAGGAGCCGACGGCGGCGTCGCCCGGTTCCGGGTGACCGCCGTGGAGCGGTACGCGAAGGACGCGTTCCCCGGCGACGCCGTCTACGCCCCGACCCCGGCCGCGGAGCTCCGCGTGATCACCTGCGGCGGGGCGTTCGACGCGGCGACGGGCAGCTACCGGGACAACGTGGTGGTCTCGGCCCGGCTGACCGGCTGAGCGCGGCCGCTACCTGCGCCGCTGCCGCGAGCGCCAGCAGGCGGTGTGCCAGTGCCGCCGGCGGTCGGCCGCCGAGTCGACGTCCCACGGGTCCAGGTCGGAGTCGCGGACGTAGGCCGGCCAGGTCACCACGTGCGGCGTGCCCGGGCGGATCTCCTGGTCGCAGCCCGGGCAGCGGTAGGTCTTGCCGGTGGCGGCACCGGTGATCGGCCGGACGACCCAGTCGCCGTCGCCGGCCTCCTCGACCGGGTCGACGCGCCGGGCCGGTTCCCGGCCAGCAGGTCGGGGACCGGCCCGGGGACGGCGACGGGGCACCCGTCAGCGACCGGCGTAGTCCCGGAACCCGCGGCCGGTCTTGCGGCCGAGGTAGCCGGCGGTCACCAGGTGCTCCAGCAGCGGGGCCGGCGCGAAGCCCGGCTCCCGGAACTCCGTGTAGAGCTCCTTCTCGATCGCGAGCGAGACGTCGAGACCCACGACGTCCAGCAGCTCGAAGGGCCCCATCGGGTAGCCGCAGCCGACCTTCATCGCGGCGTCGATGTCGTCGGCGGTGGCGTAGTGCGCCTCCAGCATCTTCACCGCGTCGTTCAGGTAGGGGAAGAGCAGCGCGTTGACGATGAAGCCGGCGCGGTCGGTGCAGGAGACGGCGTGCTTGCCCAGCTGCGCCGAGACGGCGTGGATGGTGGCGGCGACGTCGGGTGCGGTGGAGATCGTGGAGACGACCTCGACGAGCTTCATCACCTGCGCAGGGTTGAAGAAGTGCATGCCCACGACGTCGGCCGGGCGGCCGCTGGCCTTCGCGCACTCGATGACCGGGAGGCTCGAGGTGGTGGTGGCCAGCACCGCGCCCGGCTTGGCGATCTCGCCGAGGTTGGCGAACAGGGCCTCCTTGACCGGCAGCGACTCGACGACGGCCTCGATGACCAGGTCGCGGTCGGCGAGGTCGTCCAGCGACGTCGTCCCCGAGACCCGGCCCAGGATCTCCGCCTTCGCCGCCTCCTCGAGGCGACCGCGCACGACCTGCTTGTCCAGCGACTTGCCGAGCGCCGTGGTGACGGCCTCCACCTTCTCGGGCGAGCGCGCGACGAACCGCACGTCGTACCCGCCCTTGGCGACGACCTCGATGATCCCCGTGGCCATCGTGCCCGAGCCGACGACGCCGACGGTCCGCACGTCGCGGGCACCGGCCGCGGCACCACCCGGGGTGGGCGTCCGGTCGTCCGGGACGACCTCGGCCGAGCCGGGCTCGGCGTAGGTGTAGAAGCCGCGGCCTGACTTCCGGCCCAGCAGGCCGGCGGTCATCATCTGCTTGATCACCGGGCTGGGGGCGTGCAGCCGGTTCCGCGACTGCTTGTACATCGTGTCGAGGATCTCGTAGGCGGTGTCGATGCCGATGAGGTCCATGAGCGACAGCGGGCCCATGGGCAGGCCGCAGCCCAGGCGCATGGCGGCGTCGATGTCCTCGCGCGAGGCGTAGCGGTTCTCGTACATCGACACCGCGTGGTTGAGGTAGCCGAACAGCAGCGCGTTGGCGATGAACCCGGCCTTGTCGCCGATCGTCACGTCCACCTTGCCCAGGCGGTCGGCGAGCGCCTCGACGGTCTCGACGACCTCGGGCTCGGTGACGACGGTGCGGACCACCTCGACGAGCTTCATGACCGGCGCCGGGTTGAAGAAGTGCATCCCGATGACCTTGCTCGGGCGGCCGGTGACCACCGAGAGCTCGGTGACCGAGAGGCTGGAGGTGTTGGTCGCCAGGATCGTGTCCGGCGGGCAGATCTTGTCCAGCTTGGCGAAGACGTCGGCCTTGAGCTCCATCCGCTCCGGGATGGCCTCGATCACCAGCTCCGCGTCGGCGAGGTCCTCCAGCGAGGTGGAGAAGCGGATCCGCTCGAAGATGGCGTCCCGGTCGGCGGGGTCGAGCTTGCCGCGGGCGACCGCCCGGTCGGTGGACTGCTCGACGTGGCCGCGGCCGCGGGCCAGCGCCTCGTCACCGGTCTCGACGGCGGTGACCGACAGCCCCGCCCGCGCGAGCACCTCCGTGATGCCGGCACCCATGGTGCCCAGCCCCACGACGCCGACCTCGTTCAGTTCCCTGGCCACGTTGCCGTCTCCCATCGCCGGTGATGGCGGGAAGTCTCTCATCACGGCGGACGGCGGTCCCCGGCCCCTCTGCGGGCGGCCCGCTCAGAACAGGCGCTGGGACGGGTCGTCGGTGCCCTTGAGCACGGCGTAGTCGACGGTGACGCAGTCGATGCCGCGGTCCTGGGCGAGCACCCGCGCCTGCGGCTTGATCTCCTGCGCGGCGAACACGCCCTTGACCGGGGCCAGCAGCGGGTCGCGGTTGAGCAGCTCCAGGTAGCGGGTGAGCTGCTCGACGCCGTCGATCTCGCCCCGGCGCTTGATCTCGACGGCGACGGTCCCCCCGTCGGCGTCCCGGCAGAGCAGGTCGACCGGGCCGATGGCGGTCGGGTACTCGCGGCGCACCAGCGACCACCCCTGCCCGAAGGTCTCCACGTGCAGCGCGAGCAGCCGCTGCAGCTCCGCCTCGACGCCGTCCTTCTGCAGCCCCGGGTCGACGCCGAGATCGTGCGCGTGGTCGTGCTCGACGGCCTCGATCGTGATGATCAGCTGCTCGCCGGCCTTGTTGGTGACCGTCCAGGTGCCGCTGCCGTCGACGAGCTCGTCCTTCAGCGTGCAGGGCGGTGTCATCCAGTTGAGCGGCTTGTAGGCGCGGTCGTCGGCGTGGATTGACACCGAGCCGTCGGCCTTGACCAGCAGGAGGCGGGTCGCCATGGGCAGGTGGGCGGTGAGCCGACCGACGTAGTCGACCGAGCAGCGGGCGATGACCAGGCGCACGGGCGCCGACGCTACCCGCGCCGCGGCGGGTGGCCGGACCCGGTGCCGAGTTCCGGAAAGACGCCGGTGCGGAAGCGTGGTCCTCCGGGCCCCCGGCGTCCCAGAATGGGGGCGTGAGCGCAGCGGCGGCGACCGGCACCCCTCAGACGGACCGGCCGGCCGGCGACTGGGTGCACTGGCTGCTCGACGCCGCCCGCACGCGGCTGGGCATGGAGGTCGCCTGGGTGTCGCTCTTCACCGAGGGCAGCCAGCTCATCACCGCCGCGACCGGTGCCCTCGACGCCATGAACGTCCAGGAGGGCATGCGGGCGCCGCTGGAGGGCTCCTACTGCGTGCGGGTGCTCAGCGGCCAGCTGCCCGCCGTCGTCACCGGGGCCGGGCGCGACCCCCGGACGCGCGACCTGGAGGTGACCGGCGAGCTGCGCATCGGCTCCTACGTCGGCGCCCCGGTCCGGGGGCCCGACGCGCGCCCCATCGGGATGCTCTGCTGCCTCAGCCGGGACGCCGGCGCGCAGCTGGACGGCGAGTCCGTCCGCACCGTCGAGCTGCTGGCCGACCTGATCAGCGACCACTTCCGGCAGGCCGGTGCCGGCACCGCGCCGGACCTGGCCGCCCGCCGCGCCCGGGTGCGCGCCTTCCTGGCGCAGGGTGCGGTCGAGGTCCACCTCCAGCCGGTGGTCGAGCTGACGACCGGGCGCACCGCCGGGTACGAGGCGCTCAGCCGCTTCCCCGGCTGGGGTGGCGACGGGCCCGCGGCGCTGTTCGCCGAGGCCGCCGCGGTCGGGGTCGGCGTCGAGCTCGAGGAGGCGGCGCTGCGCGCGACGCTGGCCGGGGCCGGCCGGCTGCCCGATGGGCTGACGCTGGGGGTCAACCTCTCACCGGACGCCCTGCTCTGCCCGACCGTCGTCGACGCGCTGCTGGAGCACGCCGGGTGCCCGCTGGCCGTGGAGATCACCGAGCACAGCCGCGTCGACGACTACGAGGCGGTCGTCGCGGTCACCCGGGGGCTCCGCCGCGCCGGCGTCGCGGTGAGCGTGGACGACGCGGGCGCCGGCTACGCCAGCCTCCGGCACATCCTGCGGCTGGACCCCGACGTCATCAAGCTCGACATCGGGCTGGTCGTGGGGCTGCACACCGACCCCGCCCGGCAGGCCATGACCTCGGCGATGGTGGCGTTCGCCGACGAGACCGGCGCGCGGCTGGTGGCCGAGGGCGTCGAGCACACCGAGGAGCGCGACGTCCTCGTCGCCCGCGGGGTCCGCTACGGGCAGGGGTACCTGCTCGGCCGCCCGCGGCCGGCGGCCGAGGTGCTCGGCGGATCGCCCGCCTGAGCTCCCCGGGGAACCTCCCGGCCACCCCGGCCCGTCGTCAGGGGTATGAGCACCCGTCCCCTGCGCATCGCCGGCCTGCTGGCCCTGGCCCTGCTCCTGACCGCCTGCGCCGACACCGGCGGTGGTGCCGGCGGGTCCCCGGCGGAGCCGTCGTCCCCCGCCGGCGACGACGCCACCGTCGTGCTCCAGGTCAGCGAGGTCGGCGGCTTCACCACCCCGGCGATGCTCGCCGCACGGGTGCCCTCCGCCACGCTGTACGCCGACGGCCGGCTGATCACCGACGGCCCGGTGATCGCCATCTGGCCGGCCCCCGCGCTGCCGAACCTGCAGGTGCACCGGCTGGGCGACGGTGGCGTGCGCGACCTGGTCGACCGCGCGATCGCCGCCGGGGTGACCGAGACCGGCGACCTCGGCACCCCGCCGGTCGCCGACGTGACCAGCACCCGCTTCACCATCCGCACCGGCGGGGAGACGGTCACCCGGGAGGTGTACGCCCTGGGCATGGGCGCCGGACCCCGGGGGGAGCTCGACCCCGGGATCACCGAGGAGCAGGCGGCCGCCCGCGCCCGGCTCTCGGAGCTGGCCGAGGCGCTGCGCGACCCGGTCGCCGCGCTGGGCGCCGACCGGGTGAGCGGCCCCGAGCCCTACCAGCCGGAGGCCGTGGCCGCGGTGGTGAGCCCCTACGTCGAGGTGGATCCCCCGCAGGCCGAGCTGCCGTGGCCGGGCCCGGCGCTGCCGGGTGAGCCGATCGCGCCCGGGACCACGTGCGTGACGGCCACCGGCGAGCAGGCGCAGGCGGTGCTGCGGGCGGCCGCGGAGGGCAACGCGGCCACCCCGTGGGTCGGCGAGGACGGGTCACGCTGGTCGGTGGTGCTGCGGCCGCTGCTGCCGCACGAGTCCGGCTGCGCGGACCTGACCGACCGATGAGCGACGGGCCCGGATCTCGTGCCGAGGTCCGGGCCCGTCGGAGACCCGCCGCCTACGCGGTGGCGGGCTGCCGCAGGTCGGCGTCCACGCCGGCGCGCTCCTCGGCCGGGGCGAGCGGGTCGACCGTCCGCGTCGACCGGTAGCGCTCGAGGTCGAGGATGCCCTCGCGCTTGGCCACGATCGTCGGCACCAGCGCCTGGCCGGCCACGTTCACCGCGGTGCGCCCCATGTCGAGGATCGGGTCGACCGCCAGCAGCAGGCCCACGCCGGCCAGCGGCAGGCCGAGGGTGGACAGCGTGAGGGTCAGCATGACCACCGCGCCGGTGACGCCGGCGGTGGCCGCGGAGCCGACGACCGACACCAGGGCGATGAGCAGGTAGTCGGTCAGGCCCAGGTCCACCCCGAAGAACTGGGCGACGAAGATGGCCGCCAGCGCCGGGTAGATCGCCGCGCAGCCGTCCATCTTCGTCGTCGCGCCCAGCGGGACGGCGAAGGAGGCGTAGGACCGCGGGACGCCCAGGTTCTGCTCGGTCACCCGCTCGGTCACCGGCAGCGTGCCGATCGACGAGCGCGAGACGAAGGCGAGCTGGATGGCGGGCCAGGCGCCGGCGAACCACCGCAGCGGCGAGAGGCCGTGCAGCCCGAGCAGCACCGGGTAGACGACGAACAGCACCAGGGCCAGACCGGCGTAGACGGCGCCGGCGAAGACGCCGAGCGAGCCCAGGGACTCCCAGCCGTAGCTGGCGACGGCGTTGCCGATCAGGCCGACCGTGCCCAGCGGCGCGAGCAGGATGACCCACCACAGCACCTTCTGGACGACCGCCAGCGCGGAGCGGACGACGCCCAGGAAGGGCTCCGCCGCCTCGCCGACCTTGAGCACCGCGACGCCGATGGCGACGGCGATGACGATCAGCTGGAGCACGTTGAACGACAGCGCACCCTCGGCCGAGCCCTGCAGGCCGAGGACGTTGCCGGGCACGATGCCGCCCAGGAAGTCGAACCAGGAGCCGGTGCGGGTGGGGTCCTGCTGCGCCGCGGCGTCGACCGAGCTGTTGCGGCCGGGCTCGGTGAGCAGGCCGAGCCCGATGCCGATGCCGACGGCGATGAGCGCCGTGACGGCGAACCACAGCAGCGTCTGCCCGGCCAGCCGCGCGGCGTTGGAGACCTGCTTGAGGTTGGCGATGCTGACGATCACCGCGGTGACGACCAGCGGCGGGACCAGCGTCTTCAGCAGCGTGACGAAGGTGCTGCCGATGGTCTGGAGGGTGGTGGTGAGCCAGTTGGGCGAGCCGTCGGCGACGGGGCCGATCTCCCGGGCGAGGAAGCCGAGGGCCACGCCCACGACCAGGCCGAGGAGCACCTGCGCCGCGAAGGGCACACGGCGGGGACGAGCGAGCACGATGTTTCCGTTCAGAGGGGGTGGAGGAGCGGGTGGGGGCGCGTCAGCCCCGACAGCGCTCCACCGTCACGCGGCCGAAGTCGACGGTGCGCCGCCGCGTCAGCCCCCAGATGTTCTGCACGCGTGTGTCAGTCCCCCAGCACCTCCGGGCATTCCGCCCTGTGGCCGGCTTCACCGCGGCCCCGTCCGGAGGCTCGCCCCGGGCCTGCGGAGAACGAAGGAACGGGGTCCCGTCAGTCGGGCCAGACGGGGCGCCGCTTCTCCAGGAAGGCAGACATCCCCTCGACCGCGCCGGGGAGCCGGCTCGCCGCCGCCATGACCTCGATCGCGGTGGTGTAGGCGTCCCGCTCGGGCCGGTCCAGCTGGGCGTACATCGTCTGCTTGCCCCAGGCCTTGCTGGCCCGCGAGCCCCGGGTGGCCCGCGCGACGAGGTCGTCGACGGCGGCGTCGAGCTCGGCGTCGGGCACCACCCGGTTGACCAACCCCCAGTCCAGCGCCGTCGCCGCGTCGATGACGTCACCGGTCAGCGCCAGCTCCATCGCCCGCTTGCGGCCGACGTTGCGGGCGATCGCCACCATCGGCGTGTGGCAGAACCAGCCGCCCTTGCCGCCGGGCGCGGCGAACCCCGCGGACTCCGCCGCCACCGCCAGGTCGCAGGACGCCACCAGCTGGCAGCCGGCGGCGGTGGCGAGGGCGTGCACACGCGCCACGACGACCTGCGGCACGTCCTGCACGGTCTGCATCAGCTCGGTGCACAGCTGCAGCAGGCTGCGCACCTCGGGCAGCGAGGAGCCGGCGACGTCGGCGAAGTCGTGGCCGGCGCTGAACACCGGCCCCTCCGCACCCAGCACGATCGCCGCGGCGTCGCTCTCCCCCGCCTCGGTGACGGCGGCGAGCAGCTGCCCCAGGTGCTCGCGGGAGAGCGCGTTGCGCTTCGCCGCGCGCGTCATCGTGATGCGGACGACGTCACCGTCGCGCTCGACCCGGGGTGCACCGTCAGCCATGCCCCGACCCCACCACGCCCGGCCGCGGTCGGCAATGACGATCAGCGGCGGGAGCGGGAAGCTGGGTGGGTGCCCGGTGCGCGCAGCCGGCGCACGCTCCGGGGGGCGACCGGCTGCCCGAGCCGGATCGGCTGGACCACTTCCTGACCACCCGCTCGGGCCTGCACCGGCCCGGACGGCCGGGCTGGGCGATGTGCCCGGCCCGCCCGACCGCGTGCGCTTCTCCCCCGGCGTCGACGTCCGGTTCGGCCCGGCGGTCAGACCGGGGCGGGAACCCGGTCCTGGAGGCCGTTGGCCTCGCGGACGACGTCGACCACCTGGCCCATGATGTCGTTCAGCCCGAAGTCCTTGGGCGTGAACACCCGGGCGACCCCCTGCTCGCGCAGCCGGCGGGCGTCGCTGTCGGGGATGATCCCGCCGACGACCACGGGGACGTCGTCCAGACCGGCCTCCCTGAGCCCCTGCAGGACCGCCGGCACCACCTGCAGGTGGGAACCGGAGAGCACCGACAGGCCGACCACGTGCACGTCCTCCTCGACGGCGGCGCTCACGATCTGCGAGGGCGTCAGCCGGATGCCCTGGTAGATGACCTCGAAGCCGGCGTCACGGGCCCGCACCGCGATCTGCTCGGCGCCGTTGGAGTGGCCGTCGAGCCCGGGCTTGCCGACCAGGAACCGCAGCCGGCCGCCGAGCTCCTCGCCGGTGGCGCGGACCCGCTCGCGGACCGCGGTGAGGGTCTCGTCGGCCTCCCCGCCACCGGCGGCGGCGGCGACGCCGGTGGGCGCCCGGTACTCGCCGAACACCTTTCGCAGCACGCCGGCCCACTCCCCCGTCGTCACCCCCGCGCGAGCGCAGTCGAGCGTGGCGGGCATCAGGTTCACATCGCCGGCCGCCGCCTCGCGGAGCGCGTCGAGGGCCTTGCCGGCCGCCTCCTGGTCCCGGCCCGCCCGCCACCTCCGGACGGCCTCCTGGGCGGCGGCCTCGACGGCCGGGTCGACGACCATGATCGCGGTGTCGAGATCCGCGGTGAGCGGGTTGGGCTCGGTGGTGTCGAACCTGTTGACCCCGACGACGACGTCCTCGCCGCTCTCCATCCGGCGCCGGCGCTCGGCGAGCGAGGCGACCAGCTCGCCCTTCATGTAGCCCGACTCGACCGCGGCCACCGCGCCGCCCATCTCCTGCACCCGGGCGATCTCGGCCCGGGCGCCCTCGACGAGCTCGGCGACCTTCTTCTCCACCACGACCGAGCCGGTGAACAGGTCGTCGTACTCGAGCAGGTCGGTCTCGTAGGCGAGCACCTGCTGGAGGCGCAGCGACCACTGCTGGTCCCAGGGCCGCGGCAGGCCCAGGGCCTCGTTCCACGCCGGCAGCTGCACGGCGCGGGCGCGGGCGTCCTTGGACAGGGTGACCGCCAGCATCTCCAGCACGATGCGCTGGACGTTGTTCTCCGGCTGCGCCTCGGTGAGGCCGAGGGAGTTGACCTGCACGCCGTAGCGGAAGCGGCGGTGCTTGGGGTCCTCGACGCCGTAGCGCTCCTTCGTCAGCTCGTCCCAGAGCTGGGTGAAGGCCCGCATCTTGCACATCTCCTCGACGAACCGGACCCCGGCGTTGACGAAGAAGGAGATGCGCGCGACCACCTCGCCGAAGCGCTCCTGCGGCACCTGCCCGGAGTCGCGGACCGAGTCCAGGACCGCGATCGCGGTGCTCATCGCGTAGGCGATCTCCTGCACCGGTGTGGCACCGGCCTCCTGCAGGTGGTAGCTGCAGATGTTGATCGGGTTCCACTTCGGCATCGCCGTCACCGTGTAGGCGACCATGTCGGTGATCAGCCGCATCGAGGGCGCCGGCGGGAAGACGTACGTCCCCCGCGACAGGTACTCCTTGATGATGTCGTTCTGCGTCGTCCCGGCGAGCTTGCTGACGTCGTGGCCGTGCTCCTCGGCGACCGCCTGGTAGAGCGCCAGCAGCCACATCGCCGTGGCGTTGATGGTCATGGACGTGTTCATCTCGTCCAGCGGGATGCCGTCGAAGAGCGCGCGCATGTCACCGATGTGGGACACCGGCACGCCGACCTTCCCGACCTCCCCGCGGGCGAGCTCGTCGTCGGGGTCGTAGCCGGTCTGCGTGGGCAGGTCGAAGGCGACCGAGAGACCGGTCTGCCCCTTCGCCAGGTTGCGGCGGTAGAGGGCGTTGGACTCGGCCGGCGAGGAGTGGCCGGCGTAGGTGCGCATGACCCAGGGGCGGTCACGCTCCTCCGGCTTCTGCGGGAACGGCATACCGGCGGAGTGTAGGGCGGTTACCCGCCGGTAGCAGCCCCGCCCGGCGATGTGTGCGGTGGCACACTCGCTGACGGGTGCACCCGGGAGGAGGAGGGCCGTGGCGGTCGCGGACAGCCTGCTGCACGCCGGGGGGCCGGTCATCGCCCTGACGGCGTTCGCGCTGCTGGCGCTGTTCACCCGGTGGGCCTTCGGCAGCGACCTCGCCCGCGACCGCCGGCACCGCGAGCCGGCCGACGACGGGCTGCTCACCCACATCGCCACGCTGAGCCAGCGCGAATCGGCACTGGCGCTGCGGGCGGTGCTCTCCGACGCGGGCATCCGCTCCACCGTGCGGTCCCCCGCGGCCCACCGCGCCGAGGTCCTGGTGTTCCCGGAGGACGCCGACCGCGCGCGGCAGCTGGCCGCCTCGTTCGGCGGCGGTTCCTAGCCCGGGCGCTCGGTGCGCCGCACCACCGCGCCCAGACCCGCCAGCTGGTCGACGAAGTCGGGGTAGCCGCGGTCGACGTGGTGCACGTCCTGCACCTCGGTGACGCCGTCGGAGCACAGGCCCGCCAGCACCAGCCCGGCACCGGCGCGGATGTCGGTCGCGAGCACCGGGGCGCTGGAGAAGCGCTCGCGGCCCCGGACGACGGCGTGGTGGCCGTCGATGCGGACGTCGGCGCCCAGCCGCACCAGCTCGTTGACGAACATGAACCGGCCCTCGAACACGTTCTCGGTGATCAGGGCGGTCCCGGTGGAGACGGCGGCCAGCGCCACCGCCATCGGCTGCAGGTCGGTGGGGAACCCGGGGAAGGGCAGGGTGACGACGTCGACGCAGCGCGGGCGGCCCTCCATGGCCACGCGGATGCCGCCGGGCAGCGCCTCGACGACGGCCCCGGCGTCGGTGAGCTTGTCCAGGGCGACGGTCAGGTGCTCGGCCACACCCCGCTCGATGACGACGTCGCCGCGTGTCATCACCGCCCCGATCGCCCAGGTGCCGGCCACGATGCGGTCGGGGACGGTCGTGTACTCGACCGGCTGCAGGGAGTCGACGCCCTCGACGGTGATCGTGGAGGTGCCGGCGCCGTCGATGCGCGCCCCCATCTCGCCGAGCATCCGGCACAGGTCGACGATCTCGGGCTCGCGCGCGGCGTTGTCGACCACGGTGGTCCCCGCGGCCAGCACCGCGGCCATCACCAGGTTCTCCGTGGCGCCGACGGAGGGGAAGTCCAGCCAGATCGAGGTGCCGGTGAGCTGGGGGGCGGTCGCCACGAGGAAGCCGTGCTCGCTGACGATGGTGGCGCCGAGGCGTTCCAGGCCGGAGATGTGCATGTCCAGCCCGCGGGAGCCGATGGCGTCCCCACCGGGCAGCGCCACCCGCGCGCTGCCGCAGCGGGCGACGAGCGGGCCCAGGACGCTGATCGAGGCGCGCATCCGGCGGACCAGGTCGTAGTCGGTCTCGGTCGAGGGCGCGTCCGGGACGTCGATGGTCAGCCGGCCGCCGCCGCCGCTGCCGGGCGTGCGCTCGTAGGAGACGGCGCAGCCCAGCCGGCGGAGCACCTCGCTCATGATCGCCACGTCGAGGATGTCGGGGACCTCGTCGATGGTCGAGCGCCCGGGCGCGAGCAGCGCCGCCGCCATGAGCTTGAGGGCGCTGTTCTTGGCACCGGTGACCCGCACCCGGCCCGCGAGCCTCGCTCCCCCGGTCACCTCGAAGCACTGCACCGGACCACCCTACGGGGACCCCGCGGCGACGCCCCACCACGTGCTGGAACGGCCCTGCTGCAGAGGCCCGCCGCGAGCGTGCGAGCGGTGCACGTGTGGAACGACCCTCCTGCAGGGACCCGCGCCGAGCGCCAGCGAGGTGTGGGAGCAGGAGGGTCCTTCTCCTAGGCTCGCTGCATGACCGTCCGGCTGACGCGCATCTACACGAAGACCGGCGACGCCGGCCAGACCCACCTGGGCGACATGAGCCGGGTGGCCAAGACCGACCCCCGACTGGTCGCCTACGCCGACGTGGACGAGGCCAACAGCGCGATCGGCGTCGCGATCGCCCTCGGCTCCCCGGAGCCGGCCCTGGCCGACCTGCTGCGCAGCATCCAGAACGACCTGTTCGACGTCGGGGCCGACCTCTGCACGCCGATCGTCGCGGAGCCGCAGTACCCGCCGCTGCGGGTGACGGCGGCCTACACCGAGCGGCTCGAGGCGGCGTGCGACACCTACAACGAGACGCTGCCGAAGCTGGACAGCTTCATCCTGCCCGGGGGCACGCCGCTGGCGGCGCTGCTGCACCAGGTGCGGGTGGTCGTCCGCCGGGCCGAGCGCAGCATCTGGGCGCTGCTGGAGAGCGACGCCGAGCGGACCAACCCCGAGACGGCGCGCTACCTCAACCGGCTGTCGGACCTGGTGTTCATCCTCGGCCGGGTGGCCAACCCCGACGGCGACATCCTCTGGGAGCCCGGTGCGCACAGCGGCGTGCACGCCCAGCGCGCCGCCGCGGCGCCGCAGGAGTAGGGGCCGGTCAGCTGCCCGGCGGGGCCGACTCCAGCCAGGACTGGAAGCCGGTCACCGTCGAACGGTCCATCGCCAGCTCCCGCTGCCCCTGGACGGTGGTGCACCGCAGCACGAGGACGTCGGCCGGCAGGGCCAGGTCGTCGCGGTGCGCCGGTCGCTGGGCGAGCACCCGGAAGCCGGCCCGGGTGAGCCGTTGCTGCGGCCGGACCGACAGCGAGAGCGCCCGGTACCAGAGCAGCGCGTCGTCGCCGTACCAGGCGACACCCACCGACCACCGGGACGCACCTTCGGGGCGCAGCCACATCGTCACCGCACCGAGGCCCGAGAGCAGGAAGCGGCGGCGCAGCAGGAAGACCACGACGACGAGCAGCAGCAGGACGCCGGTCAGCACCCACAGGGCGGTGGTCATCCCGCGCGTTCGCCGTCGAGCTCAGTCGCTCGCGCCGGCCGCCCTCAGCCGCGACTGGGCGCGGCGCGCGGCGGCGACCGCGTCGGGGTCGTCGCCCTCGCTCTCGGCACGGCGCAGCGCCTCACGCGCGCGCTCCACGTCGATCTCGCTGGAGATCTCCGCGGTCTCGGCGAGGATCGAGACCCCCTTCTCGGTGACGGAGAGGAAGCCGCCGTGGGCGGCGATGACCATGTCCTCGCCGGTCTCGGTGCGGATCGTCACGACGCCACCCTCGGCCAGTTGCCCCAGCAGCGGCGCGTGACCGGGGAGGACACCGAGCTCGCCCTCCGTGGTGCGGGCGATGACGCTGGTCGCCTCGCCGGACCAGATCTTGCGCTCGACGGCCACCAACTCGACCTGCAGGGTCGCCACGACACTCCTCGGTTGGAACGGACGGGTCACGCTCACTGTAGCGACGTGTGGCTGCCGACCTGCCTGCAGGGACCCGCTCGCGGCTGGGGCACCTCCCGCTCGCGGGGGACGGCGAGGTGCGGGGGCAGGAGGAACGGTCTTCAGGCGGCGCGGCGGTAGAGCAGCGTCCAGCGCCCGACGCGCACCCACGGGCGCCGGACGCACGTCGCGGACGCCCAGCGCTCGGTGTCGAAGTCCGCGGTGCGGACCTCCACGGGCGCGTACGGCGGCCAGGTCCAGTCGAGCGCCTCCCGGCCCCCGCGCGGCACCACTGCGCTGTCCCGCTCCACGTCGCCCCCCGTGCCGGCACCCGTCGGCCGGGTGCGCCTGACGGGATCGTCGGCGGGCCGGCGTGCGCACCGCAGGCCCGGCGGGCGGATTTCACCCCGACGGAGGACGCGCCCAGCCGCCGGGGACGCCGGAGGCCGGGCCCCTCCTGGGAGGGACCCGGCCTCGGGGGTGTCCGACGACGGATCAGCGCTTGAGCTTCGCGGCGTTCTTCTCGAGGTCCTCGAGACCGCCGCACATGAAGAAGGCCTGCTCCGGGACGTTGTCGTACTCGCCCTCGGTGATGGCCTTGAACGCCTGCAGCGTCTCCGACAGCGGGACGAAGGAACCCGGCTGACCGGTGAAGGCCTCGGCCACGAACATGTTCTGCGACAGGAAGCGCTCGACGCGGCGGGCCCGGTTGACGGTGACCTTGTCCTCTTCGGACAGCTCGTCGATGCCGAGGATCGCGATGATGTCCTGCAGCTCCTGGTAGCGCTGCAGCACCTGCTTCACCCGCTGGGCGATGTCGTAGTGCTCGTTGCCGACGTACTGCGGGTCGAGGATCCGGCTGGTGGAGTCCAGCGGGTCCACGGCCGGGTAGATGCCCTTCTCCGAGATCGGCCGGGAGAGCACGGTCGTCGCGTCGAGGTGGGCGAACGTGGTGTGCGGCGCCGGGTCGGTGATGTCGTCGGCGGGCACGTAGATCGCCTGCAGCGAGGTGATCGAGCGACCACGGGTCGAGGTGATCCGCTCCTGCAGCTCCCCCATCTCGTCGGCCAGCGTCGGCTGGTAACCGACCGCGGAGGGCATGCGGCCCAGCAGCGTGGAGACCTCGGACCCGGCCTGGGTGAACCGGAAGATGTTGTCGATGAAGAGCAGCACGTCCTGGTTCTGCTCGTCGCGGAAGTACTCGGCCATCGTGAGGGCCGACAGCGCGACGCGCAGCCGGGTGCCCGGCGGCTCGTCCATCTGCCCGAAGACGAGCGCGGTGGCCTCGATGACGCCGGACTCGGTCATCTCGGTGATGAGGTCGTTGCCCTCGCGGGTGCGCTCGCCGACGCCGGCGAACACCGACACGCCACCGAACTCCTGGGCGACCCGGCGGATCATCTCCTGGATGAGGACGGTCTTGCCCACGCCGGCGCCACCGAAGAGGCCGATCTTCCCACCGGCCACGTACGGGGTGAGCAGGTCGATGACCTTGATGCCGGTCTCGAGCATCTCGGTGCGGCCCTCGAGCTGGTCGAACCGCGGGGCGTGCCGGTGGATCTCCCAGCGCGGGGCGTCGGCGGCGTAGCCCGGCTGGTCGAGGCACTCGCCCAGCGCGTTCCAGACGTGGCCCTTGGTCACGTCACCGACCGGCACGCTGATCGCCGAGCCCGTGTCGGTCACCTCGGCGCCCCGGACGAGGCCGTCGGTCGGCTGCATGGAGATGGTGCGGACGACGTTCTCGCCGAGGTGCTGGGCCACCTCGAGGGTCATGGTCTTGCTGAGGTCGGCCAGCGTGACATCGACCTTCAGGGCGTTGAACAGGTCGGGCATCGCGTCGCGCGGGAACTCGACGTCGACGACCGGCCCGGTGACCCGCACGACGCGGCCGCTGCCGGTGGTCTGCGAGGTGGTCGGACGGTCCTCGGTGACGGTCATCTGTACTGCTCTCCTGCCCTGGGGCTCGGTGGTCTGCTGTTCGGTGGGTCAGTCGTTCGAGCCGGCCGAGACCAGCGCGTCGGCGCCACCGACGATCTCGCTGATCTCCTGCGTGATCTCCGCCTGGCGGGCCTGGTTGGCCTGCCGCGAGAGGTTCTTCGCCAGCTCCTCGGCGTTGTCGGAGGCCGACTTCATCGCCCGGCGGCGCGAGGCCGACTCGGAGGCGGCCGCCTCGAGCATCGCCGCGTAGATGCGCGTGGTGATGTACTTCGGGAGCAACGCGTCGAGCAGCCCCTCGGCCGAGGGCTCGAACTCGTACGACGGCGCGATCTCGGTGGCGCCGGCGCCCCGCTCCCGCTCCTCCCGCTCGTAGTCGAACTCCTCGACCTCCTCGACCTCCAGCGGAGCCATCCGCTTGGCGACCGGGACCTGCGAGAGCAGCGACCGGAACTCGGTGTAGACGATGTGCAGCTCGTCCACGCCGGCGATGCCGTCGGCACCCGCACCGCCGCCGTCCTCGTCGTCGAGGCCGGCGGTGAAGGCGGCGATCAGCTGCTCACCCACGCGCTGGGCGTCGGCGTAGCCGGGCTGCTCGGAGAAGCCCGTGAAGGTCTCGGCCATCTCGCGGTCGCGGAAGGAGTAGTAGGTCTCCCCCTTCCGGCCGACCACGTAGAGCAGCGGCTCCTTGCCCTCCTGCCGGAGCAGGGAGAGCAGCTCCTCGGTCCGCCGCAGCACGTTGACGTTGTACGAGCCGGCGAACCCCCGGTCGGAGGTGATCACCAGGACGGCGGCCCGGCGGGGGTTCTCCGGCTCGGTCAGCAGCGGGTGGTCCAGCGACGCCGAGGACGCCAGCGCCGACAGCACACGGGTGATCTCCCGGGCGTAGGGCTTGGAGGCCTCCACCCGGGCCTGGGCGCGCACGATGCGCGCGCCGGCGATCAGCTCCTGCGCCGAAAAGATCTTCTTCGTCGACTGGGTGGAGCGGATGCGGCGCCGCAGCGCGCGGAGAGAGGCTGCCATCGCGTCAGGCCTTCTTCTTGACCTGGACGCGCTCCTGACCCCGCTCCGAGGCGTCCATGGCCTCGACCTCGGGCTCGTTCACCTTGAGCGACTCGCCCTCGCCGGTGGTGAACTGGCCGTAGAAGGCGTCGACCGCCTGCTCCAGGTTCCGCACCGTGTCGTCCTCGAGCTTCTTCGACGTCCGGATGGTGTCGAAGATGCCGTCGTTGCTGCGGGACACGTAGTCCAGGAACTCCGACTCGAAGCGGCGCACGTCGCTCACCGGGACGACGTCGAGCTTGCCGGTGGTGCCCAGCCACAGCGAGACGACCTCGCGCTCCACCGAGTACGGCGAGTACTGGCCCTGCTTGAGCAGCTCGACCAGGCGCTGGCCGCGCTCCAGGGTCGCGCGGCTGGAGGCGTCGAGGTCCGAGGAGAACGAGGCGAAGGCCTCGAGCTCGCGGTACTGGGCCAGGTCCAGCCGAAGACGGCCGGCGACCGCCTTCATGGCCTTGATCTGCGCCGACCCACCCACGCGGGACACCGAGATGCCGACGTTGATCGCGGGGCGGACACCGGAGTTGAACAGACCCGTCTCGAGGAAGATCTGCCCGTCGGTGATCGAGATGACGTTCGTCGGGATGTAGGCCGACACGTCGTTGCCCTTGGTCTCGATGAGCGGCAGGCCGGTCATCGACCCCGCGCCGAGCTCGTCGGAGAGCTTGGCGCAGCGCTCCAGCAGGCGGGAGTGGAGGTAGAAGACGTCACCCGGGTAGGCCTCGCGGCCCGGCGGGCGGCGCAGCAGCAGCGAGACCGCGCGGTAGGCCTCGGCCTGCTTGGACAGGTCGTCGAAGACGATGAGGACGTGCTTGCCCTCGTACATCCAGTGCTGGCCGATGGCCGAGCCGGTGTAGGGGGCGATGTACTTGAAGCCGGCGGCCTCGGACGCGGGGGCCGCGACGATGGTGGTGTACTCCATCGCGCCGGCGTCCTCGAGGGCGGACCGGATCGAGGCGATCGTCGAGCCCTTCTGGCCCACCGCGACGTAGATGCAGCGCACCTGCTGCGACGGGTCGCCGGTGGCCCAGGCCTGCTTCTGGTTGATGATCGTGTCGATCGCGATCGCCGTCTTGCCGGTCTGGCGGTCACCGATGATCAGCTGGCGCTGGCCGCGCCCGATCGGCGTCATGGCGTCGATGGCCTTGATGCCGGTCTGCATCGGCTCGTGCACCGACTGGCGCTGGACGACGGTGGGGGCCTGCAGCTCCAGGGCGCGCCGGCCGGTGGTGGCGATCGGGCCCGCACCGTCGATCGCGTTGCCCAGCGGGTCGACCACGCGGCCGAGGTAGCCGTCGCCGACGGGGACCGAGAGCACCTCGCCGGTCCGCCGGACCTGCTGGCCCTCCTCGATGCCGGAGAAGTCACCCAGGATGACCACACCGACCTCGCGGACGTCCAGGTTCAGCGCGAGACCGCGGACGCCGCTCTCGAACTCGAGCAGCTCGTTGGTCATGACCGAGGGCAGGCCCTCGACCCGGGCGATGCCGTCGCCGGACTCGGTGACGATCCCGACCTCTTCGCGGGAGACGTCAGGCGAGTACTCGGTGACGTAGTTCTGGATGGCACTGCGGATCTCTTCTGCGGAGATCGTCAGCTCGGCCATGGCTCTGGTCCTCTTCCCTGCGGGGTCGTGATCTGTGGTGGTGGGCGGTCAGCCGGCGAGCTGCCGGCGGGCGGCTTCCAGCCGGTGGGCGATGCTGCCGTCGATGACCTCGTCGCCCACCTGGACGAGGAGGCCCCCGAGGACCGTCGGGTCGACGGTCACCTGCAACCCGATGGTGCGCCCGTAGATGCGGCCGAGCACCTCGGTCAGCCGCCGCTCCTGCGCCGGGGTGAGGGCCACCGCCGTCGTCACCCGTGCCACGGACTGGCCGCGGCGCCGGCTGGCGATGTCGGAGAGCCGCTCGACCGCGACCCCGGCGGTGCCGGCGTGCGAGGTCGTGAGCACGTTCCGCAGCAGGAGCTCGGTCACCGGGCTGACCCGGCCGGAGAGCAGCTGGTCGAGCAGGGCCGCCTTGCCCGCCGCCGGGGCCTTGCGGTCGCTGAGGATCCGGGACAGCTCCCGGTCACCCTCGACGATCCGGCCGAAGCGGAAGAGCTCGTCCTCCACGCCGTCCAGCTCGCCGCGGGCACCGGCCGCGTCGAACGCCGCCTCGGTGGCCAGGGACGTCGCGCCCTCGATGAGGTCCGACGGCCGCGACCAGCGCTGCCGGACGCTGAACTCGACGACGTCGAGGGCGACCGGGGAGAGCCGGCTGCTGAAGAGCCGCTGCACCAGCGCCGCCCGCTCCTCGGGCTTGCCCGAGGGGTCGGTGAGCGCCCGGCGCAGCGACGGCTGCGCGTCCAGCAGCCGCGCCACCGAGAACAGCTCCTCGGCCAGCGCGAGCTGCTCCTCGGCGCCGGTGGCGCGGGCCTGGCCGGTGAGCCGGTCCTTGGCCTTCCCGAGGAACCCCGAGGGATCCCGGGTCAGCTCGTCCAGCCGGTCCCGGGCGGCGAGGAGCGCCGCACGGCTCGAGGCGTCCATCAGCGGGTGCCCCCGGCGACGGTGCTGCCGCTGCGGCCGTCGGGGCTGCCGGCGACCATCCCGTCGAGCTGGTCGAGGAAGCGGTCCACCGTGCCCTGCCGGCGCGCCTCGTCGGCGAGGGACTCGCCGACGACCCGGCCGGCGAGCTCGACGGCGAGGCCGCCGACCTGGCCGCGGAGCTCGTTGACCACCTGCTGGCGGGCAGCAGCGATCTGCTCCTCGCCGCGGGCGACGATCCGCGCCGACTCCTCCTGCGCCTGCGCCCGCAGCTCCTCGAGGATCTGCTGGCCCTCGGCGCGGGCCTGGTCGCGGATCTGCGCGGCCTCGTTGCGGGCCTCGGCCAGCTGCGCGCGGTACTGCTCCAGCGCGGCCTTGGCCTCGGCCTGCATGGCCTCGGCGCGCTCGATGCCGCCCTCGATCGCCGCGCGACGCGCCTGGTAGGCCTTCTCGAAGCCGGGCGCGACGAACTTCCACATCACGAAGAGGAGGACCGCGAATGCGATCGTCCCGATGATGATCTCGCCGACCACCGGGATGAGCGGGTTCGGGCTCTCCGCTGCCAGGATGCTCATGCTCTCAACGTCCCTGTCTGGAATGGGTGACCGTACGCGGGCGGCGTACGGATCAGGTGCCGTAGACGAGGGGGGCGACGAAGCCGATGAGCGCCAGCGCCTCGGCGAGCGCGAAGCCCAGGAAGGCGTAGGTACGGGTGAGGCCGGCCGACTCGGGCTGGCGGGCGGTCGCCTGGATGTAGGCGGCCCAGACCAGACCCACGCCGATGCCCGGGCCGATCGTGGCGATGCCGTAGCCGATGGACCCGACGCTGCCGGTGACCTGTGCCAGAAGATCCATTGCGGGTGTTTCCTCCTGTGTCGTCGCCCAGCGGGTGCCGGGCGGCTTGCGGGGTGGTGCGGGAAGCGGTGGTGCGCTTGCGGAGGGCCGGCGTACCGGCCACCACGAAGCTGATCAGTGCGCGGCCTCGACGGAACCGTTGAGGTAGGTGCCCATCAGCATCGTGAAGACGTAGGCCTGCAGGAAGATGATCAGCAGCTCGAAGAACGTCATCACGATGGCCATGAGCGCCGACAGCGGGAAGAAGACCGCGGAGAAGTTGCCGACCTGGAACAGGTAGACCGCACCCAGCGCGAACGTCACCAGGAGCATGTGGCCGGCGAACAGGTTGGCGAAGAGTCGGATCGCCAGGGTGAAGGGCCGCACGATGAAGTTCTGCAGCAGCTCCAGCGGCGTCACCAGGATGTAAGCCGCTTTCGGCACGCCCGGCAGGAACATGATGTCGCGGAAGTAGGGCCACAGGCCCTGGTTCTTGATCCCCACGCCGATGTAGACGAACCAGCAGATCGCCGCCAGGACCAGCGGGAAGGAGAACCGCGCCATCGGCGAGATCTGGATGCCGGGGATGATCGCCAGCGCGTTGTTGGCGAGGATGAAGAAGAACAGCGACGCCAGGAACGGCGCGAAGGGCAGACCTCTGGGGCCGACCACGTCGCGGGCGATGCCGTCGCGCACCAGGGAGTAGCCCGACTCGCCGACGAACTGCAGGCGGCCCGGGACGATCTCCGCCTTCCGCGCGGCCATCACCAGGAAGACCAGGATCGCCGCGGTCGCGAGCCACAGCGCCAGGATGATCCGGTCGATGTCGAACTGGATGCCGAGGACCGAGAAGCCGAACAGCGTCTCGGGGAAGAACTCCCCGACGCCAGGGGCCACGAAGCCGCCGCCGGGGTCGCTCTCCACAGCGAGCACGCCGTCGAGCGCGAGGGCGCTGGAGGTCACCGTTGTCCCTTCTGCGTCCTGGGCCGGCTCCGTCGCCGGCCCGCGGTGGCGCTGTTCGCCGTCCCCCCGGTGGTCGGGGGGACGGTGCCGTACTTGACGACCACCACGTAGATGGCCACTGCTGCACCGAGGATGATCCCGACCGGGAAGAACACGCGCGTGTCCAGCCACTGGTCGAGCAGCCACCCGGCCCCGCCCCACACGGCCATCCCGGACAGCAAGGTCCCGGTGACCCCCCAGGCCATGTCGGCCCCGCTGGGCTGACGAGCGTGAGGTGCAGGGCGCGGCCGGGCACCCCCGGTCCTGGAGGTGTCCTCGGCCATCGACGTGGACACTATCAGCCGCGTCCCGAGGGGTGTTCCTGGTCCGCCCGACCGGGGGACCCGGCCGCCGGCCGCGGCGGCGCGGGAGGCGGGACGTAGTAGAGCTGCCGGGTCCAGACCCAGCGCATCTGGAAGGCGCTCCAGGCCAGCGCGCCCACCACGACGGTCCACGCGAGCGCACGCCGGTCGACCCACCCGTCCTCGGGCAGCGCGTTGAGCACGCCGAACAGCACCATCGCCTTGAGCCCGAAGACCAGCAGCGCCGCGGGGAGGGTGAGGGTGTCCCCGATGCGGCCGGCCCAGGCCACCGCGGCCGAGGACGCCGCGAAGAACGACATCACGAGCACCGCCCCCAGCAGCACCCCCCAGACGGCGTCCCACCCGGCCAGGGCTCCCGCGACGGGCGCGGCGACGGCGGCCAGGCCGGCGGTGACGAGGACGCCCGGCCGGAGGAAGGAGATGTCCCACGGGACGTCGGCGGGGTCGGGCTGGCTCATCGGGCTCCCTGGCCGGCCCGGACCGCCGCCTGCGCGGCCGGCCCGGTGGTCTGGTCGGTGGATCGGTCCGCGGCGGCGCGGGCGCCGCGGGCGGTGGGGTGGTCGGCGCGGCTGCGCTCCCGCTGCGCCGCCAGTTCCGCGGCGCGCGCCTCCCGGGCGGCTCTGCGGGCCCGCGGGCTGAGCACCACGACGACGCCCACGACCAGCAGGACCGCGACGGCGACGACGAGCTCGACCCGCCCTCCGGTGATCGACATCCCGACCGCCCCGAAGGAGAGCAGGGCTGCCCAGAAGTACATCACCAGCACCGCCCGCTTGTGCGAGTGGCCGATGGACAGCAGCCGGTGGTGCAGGTGCATCTTGTCCGGCGAGAACGGCGACCGGCCCTTGCGCGTGCGCCGGACGACGGCCAGCACCAGGTCGGTGAAGGGGATGAAGAGGATCGCGATCGGCACGAGCAGCGGCAGGGTCAGCGGCAGCAGGCTGGCCGCCGAGTCGAACGTCTGCGCGTCCACCCCCCCGGTGGCGGTCACCGCGGCGGCCGAGAGCATGAGCCCGACGAGCATCGAGCCCGAGTCGCCCATGAAGATCCGCGCCGGGCTGAAGTTGTGCGGGAGGAAGCCCAGGCACGCCCCGGCGAGCACCGCGGTGATCAGCGCCGGGGCGCTCGCGGTCGCCACGTAGCCGGTCAGCCCCAGGTGGAAGCTGTAGGCGAAGAACGCCAGCGCGGCGATCGCCGAGACGCCCGCGGCCAGCCCGTCCAGGCCGTCGATGAAGTTCAGCGCGTTGACGGCGAACACGGTCAGCAGGATGGTCAGGGGAACCCCGACGTCCGGTCCCAGCGACACCGTCCCGATGTCGGCCACGGGCAGGAACAGGAACGCCAGCTGGACGCCGAGCAGGACCATGACGCCGGCCGCGGCGATCTGCCCGGTGAGCTTCGTCAGCGCGTCCAGGCCCCACTTGTCGTCGAGCACGCCCAGCAGGCAGATCAGCCCGCCGGCGACGAGGACCGCGTAGACCTGGGTGTCGTCGAACGTGCGCTGGAGGGCGGGCAGCCGGGAGGCCACCAGCACCGCGGCCACCACGCCGAGGTACATGGCCACCCCCCCGCCCCGCGGGGTCGGGATGACGTGCACGTCCCGCTCGCGCGGAGCGGCCATCATCCGCAGCCGGATCGCCACCATCCGCACCACGGGCGTGGCCAGGAAGGTGACCAGCGCCGCGGTGAGCAGGACGACGACGTACTCGCGCACGGGCTCAGGCGGTCCGCGCCGGCTCGGGGTACGCGGGATGGGCGCCGACGAGCTCGCGGACGCCCGCGGCGACCTCGGCGGTCCGGCTGCCGTCGGCGTCGCGGATGGCGGCACCGATGAGGGAGGCGATCGCCTTCATGTCCGGCTCGGTCATCCCCTGGGTGGTGACGGCGGGGCTGCCGACCCGGATACCCGAGGCCACGGAGGCCGGCTGCGGGTCGAAGGGGATCGCGTTCTTGTTCAGCACGATGCCCGCGGCGTCGCACCGCTGCTCGGCCTCGGCGCCGGTCACGCCCGTCTCCCGCAGGTCGAGCAGGGCCAGGTGGGTGTCCGTGCCCCCGGCGACCGGCCGCAGCCCCTCGGCGGCCAGCCCCTCGGTCAGCGCCTGCGCGTTGGCCACCACCTGGCGCGCGTAGGCCTGGTACGCGGGCTGCAGGCACTCCTTGAAGTTCACCGCCTTGGCGGCGACGGCGTGCATGAGGGGACCGCCCTGCATCATCGGGAAGGCGGCCTTGTCGATCGCCTTGGCGTGCTCGGCACGGCAGACGATCGCGCCGCCCCGGGGTCCGCGCAGCACCTTGTGCGTGGTGAAGGTCACCACGTCGGCGTACGGCACCGGGCTCGGGATGGCCTTGCCGGCGACCAGGCCGATGAAGTGCGCGGCGTCGACCATGAAGATCGCGCCCACCTCGTCGGCGATCTGCCGGAAGGCGGCGAAGTCGATCAGCCGCGGGATCGCCGACCCGCCGGCGACGATGAGCTTGGGGCGGTGCTCGCGGGCCAGGTCGCGCACCTGGTCGTAGTCGATGTGCTCGGTCGCCGGGTCGACGCCGTACTGGACCGCGTGGAACCACCTGCCGCTGAAGCTGACCTTCGTGCCGTGCGTCAGGTGACCGCCGTGCGGCAGCGCCATGCCCAGGAAGGTGTCCCCCGGCGAGAGGAAGGCGCCGTAGGCCGCGAGGTTGGCGTTGGCGCCCGAGTGCGGCTGCAGGTTGGCGTGCTCGGCGCCGAAGAGCTCCTTCGCACGCTCGATGCCGATCTCCTCGGCACGGTCGACGACCTCGCAGCCGCCGTAGTACCGCCGCCCCGGGTACCCCTCGGCGTACTTGTTCGACAGCGTGCTGCCCAGCGCGGCGAGGACGGCGGGACTGGTGAAGTTCTCGCTGGCGATCAGCTGCAGCCCGCTGCGCAACCGGTCCAGCTCCCCGGTGACCACGCCGGCGATGTCGGGGTCGGCGGCGGCGAGGGCCTCGAAGTGCGGTCCCCAGTAGGGCGTGCTCATCTCGGTCGCGCTCCTGGGCGTGGGTGCGGGCGCCCGCGCTCCCCGGCTCCGGGTCCCGCGGCGGTCAGTGCTCCACGGTATCGCTCCGGCCCGTGCGCGCAGGGGACGCGAGCAGCGGCCGGGGCCGGAGGCGCCTCCGTCAGTCGCTGAGCTCGGGCACGACCTCGCGCAGCCGCTCGACCGGCACGGCACCGACGCGCAGCACCCGCGGCGCGGGACCCGTGCAGTCGACGATGGTGCTCGCCGCCGAACTCGTGCGCGCCCCCCCGTCCAGCACGACCGCGGCGTGCAGGCCGAGCTGCTGCACCGCCTGCTGGGCGTCGGTCGCCGCCGGCCGGCCCGACCGGTTGGCGCTGGAGACCGCCAGCGGCCCGGTGCGGCGCAGCAGGTCGCGGGTGAGCTCGTCGTCGGGGAGCCGCACGGCCACCGTCCCCTCGGCGTCGCCCAGGTCCCACGCCAGCGACGGGGCGTGCTCGACCACGAGGGTGAGCCCGCCGGGCCAGAACTCCTGGGCGAGCCGGGTGGCCACCGCGGGGGTCTGCAGCACCAGCCCGGCCAGGGTGGAGGCCTCGCCGACGAGCACGGGGACGGGCATGGTCCGGCCCCGGTTCTTCGCCTCCAGCAGCCGGCGCACCGCGGCCGGGGAGAAGGCGTCGGCGGCCACGCCGTACACGGTGTCGGTCGGGAGGAGGACCAGGTCGCCCCGGCCGATCGCCGCCGCCGCGGCGTCCAGGCCGGCGGCGCGCGCCTCCGGGTCGGAGCAGTCGTAGAAGTCGGCCACGGACGTGCAGTCTTCCGCAGGCCTCAGCCGGAGCGGCGGGCGGTGGTGTAGCGGGGCCGGCCGGCGAGGTCGGGGTGGTCGTCGACGTCGGTGAACGCCCCGTGGGAGCGGACGACGGCGGGCAGGGACTCACCCTGCTGGTCGGCGTGCTCGATGCCCAGCCAGCCGCCGGGGCGCAGCAGCCGCGCCGCGGTGACCAGCAGGCCGCGCACGACGTCCAGACCGTCGGGCCCACCCCAGAGCGCGAGCGGCGGGTCGTGGTCGGCGACCTCGCGCGGCACCCGGGCACCGTCGGGCACGTAGGGCGGGTTGCTCACCACCAGGTCGGCGCGCCCGTCGAGCTCGCGCAGCAGCCCTGGGTCGGTCATGTCACCGGCGAGGACGTCCACCGGGGTGTCCCCCGCCGCCGCGCGCGCGCCGGCGTTGTGCCGCGTCCACGCGATCGCCCCGGGATCGCGCTCCACCGCCGTCACCTGCGCGCCGGGGTGCTCGTGCGCCAGCGAGAGCGCGATCGCACCGGACCCCGACCCGAGGTCGACGACGACGGGCTCCGCGATGCCGGCCAGCCGCTCCAGGGCCCAGCCCACGAGCTGCTCGGTCTCGGGCCGGGGCACGAACACCCCGGGGCCGACCGCGAGCTCCAGGTAGCGGAAGGGGGCCCGGCCGGTGAGGTGCTGCAGCGGCACCCGGTCGGCGCGCTGGGCCACGAGCGCCTCGAAACGGGTGGCGGCCGCGTCGTCGACCTCGTCGAGCACGAGCAGCCGTGCGCGCGGCACCCCCAGGGCGTGCGCCAGAAGCAGCTCGGCGTCCACCCGGGGGCTCTCGACGCCTGCCTCGGCGAGGCGTGCGGCCGCCCCGCCCAGCAGCGACCGCGCGGTCAGGAGCCGGCCGCCAGCAGCTCGGCGGTGTGCGCGGCGACCAGCGCGTCGATCACGCCGTCGAGGTCTCCGTCGAGCACCTGGTCGAGGTTGTGCGACTTGTAGCCGACGCGGTGGTCGGAGATCCGGTTCTCCGGGAAGTTGTACGTGCGCACCCGCTCGCTGCGGTCGACGGTGCGCACCTGGCTGCGCCGCTGGTCGCTGGCCGCGGCGGCGGCCTCCTCGCGAGCGGCGGCCAGCAGGCGGGAGCGGAGCACGCGCAGCGCGGACTCCCGGTTCTGCAGCTGGCTCTTCTCGTTCTGGGAGCTGACCACGATGCCGGTGGGCAGGTGGGTGATCCGCACCGCCGAATCGGTGGTGTTCACGCTCTGGCCGCCGGGGCCCGACGAGCGGAAGACGTCGATGCGCAGGTCGTTCGGGTCGACGCTGACGTCGACCTCCTCGGCCTCGGGCAGCACCAGGACGCCGGCCGCCGACGTGTGGATGCGCCCCTGGCTCTCCGTGGCGGGCACCCGCTGAACCCGGTGCACGCCGCCCTCGAACTTCAGCCGCGACCAGATGCCCTCGTCCGTGCGGGACTTCACCGCGATCGCGACGTCCTTGTAGCCGCCGAGCTCGGCGTCGACGGCGTCGAGGACCTCGGTGGCCCAGCCACGCCGCTCGGCGTACCGGAGGTACATGCGCAGCAGGTCACCGGCGAACAGCGCCGACTCCGCACCCCCCTCCCCCGCCTTGATCTCGAGGATGACGTCCTTGTCGTCGTCGGGGTCCTTGGGCAGCAGCTGCTCGCGCAGCCGGTCGGTCAGCTCGGCGATCCGCTGCTCCAGCGCCGTGGCCTCGGCGGCGAACGACGCGTCCTCGGCGGCCAGCTCCCGGGCGGCGCTCAGGTCGTCACGGGCCTGCTCCAGCCCGCGCGCGGTCTCGACCAGCGGCGCCAGCTGGGCGTACCGGCGGCCCATCCGGCGGGCGCGCGCCTGGTCGGCGTGGACGGCCGGATCGGCGAGTTCCTGCTCCAGGCGGGCGTGCTCGGCGAGCAACCCGGCCAGCCGGTCGGGCGCCGACGTCTCGGTGCTGCTCATCTGTCCCTCCTGAGGGCGGTTCGTGCACGAACCGCCCCGGCGTTATGTGCACATAACGCCACGGGGGTCCGGGCCGGACATGACGACGGCGCCCGCCCCACCGCGGAGGGTGGGACGGGCGCCGTCGGGGGTGCTACTTGGCGTCGGCCGAGGTGCCGCGCTTGCCGAACCGCTTCTCGAAGCGGGCCACGCGGCCGCCGGTGTCGAGGATGCGCTGCTTGCCGGTGTAGAAGGGGTGGCAGGCGGAGCAGGTCTCGACGGTCAGCTGACCGGTCGGGGAGGTGCTGCGGGTCGTGAAGGTGTTGCCGCAGCCGCAGGTCACGGTGGTGACGTTGTAGGCCGGGTGGATGTCGGGCTTCATGGCTGCTGCCTCTTCTACGAAGTCTGTGTCGTTCAGTCGGTCAGAACGCCGGGGACCGGAGGGCTATTTCCGGCCGCGCCGACGGGGCTCGGTCGACCAGTCTCCCAGATCGGGAGACCGGCCGACCGGTGACCCCCGCTACTCCTGGCCGGGGCCCAGCGTCGTCTTCTGGATCTGCATGAGGAACTCGACGTTGTTGCGCGTCTTCTTCAGCTTGTCGATCAGCAGTTCCAGGGCCTGCTGCGGCTCCAGCGCGGCCAGCACCCGGCGCAGCTTGATGACGATGGCCAGCTCGTCGGGCGACATGAGGATCTCCTCCTTGCGGGTGCCCGACGCGTTGACGTCGACCGCCGGGAAGACCCGCTTGTCCGCCAGCCGGCGGTCCAGCTTGATCTCCGCGTTCCCGGTGCCCTTGAACTCCTCGAAGATCACCGTGTCCATCGTCGAGCCCGTCTCGACCAGCGCCGAGGCGATGATCGTCAGCGAGCCGCCGTTCTCGATGTTGCGGGCCGCGCCGAGGAAGCGCTTGGGCGGGTACAGCGCCGTGGAGTCGACACCGCCGGAGAGGATGCGCCCGCTGGCGGGAGCGGCCAGGTTGTAGGCGCGGCCGAGGCGGGTGATCGAGTCCAGCAGGACGACGACGTCGTGGCCCATCTCGACCAGGCGCTTGGCCCGCTCGATGGACAGCTCCGCGACCGTGGTGTGGTCCGCCGGCGGCCGGTCGAAGGTCGAGGCGATGACCTCGCCCTTCACCGAGCGCTGCATGTCGGTGACCTCCTCGGGACGCTCGTCGACGAGGACGACCATCAGGTGGCACTCGGGGTTGTTCGTCGTGATCGCGTTGGCGATCGACTGCAGCACCATCGTCTTGCCGGCCTTGGGCGGGCTGACGATGAGCGCGCGCTGCCCCTTGCCGATCGGCATGACGAGGTCGATGACCCGGGTGGTCAGCAGGTGCGACTCGGTCTCCAGCCGCAGGCGGTCCTGCGGGTAGAGCGGGGTCAGCTTGGTGAACTCCGGCCGGTTGCGTGCCTGCTCGGGGTCCAGGCCGTTGACCGTGTCGAGGCGGACGAGCGCGTTGTACTTGTCCTTGCGCTCCCCCTCCCGCGGCTGGCGGACGGCGCCGGTGATGGCGTCACCGCGGCGCAGGCCGTAGCGGCGCACCTGCGACAGCGAGACGTAGACGTCGTTCGGCCCGGTCAGGTAGCCCGAGGTGCGGACGAAGGCGTAGTTGTCCAGCACGTCCAGGATGCCGGCGACCGGCAGCAGGACGTCGTCCTCGCTGACCGTCGGCTCGCCCTGCTCGAAGCGATCGCGGCCACCTCGCTTGTTGCGGTCGCGGTAGCGACGGCCGCGGCGGCCGCGGCCGCCCTCGAAGTCGTCGTCCTCGTCGTCGGCGGGGCGGTCGTTGCGGCCGCCGTCGGCGCGGCCGCCGTCGGTCCGGTTGTCGCTCCGGTTGTCCGGCCGGCCGCCCCGGTCGTTGCGCCCGTCGGGGCCGCGGTTGCCGTCGCGGTTGCCGCGCTCGGCCCGGTCACCGCCGTCACGGTTGCCGCGCTCCGTGCGCTCGCCGCCGTCGCGGTTGCCGCGCTCCGTGCGCTCGCCGCCGTCACGGTTGCCGCCGTCCCGCTCGCCGCGGTTGCGACCGCGGGTGCGCTGCGGTCGCTCGCCGTCGCGCTGCTCGTCCTCGCGCGGCTCGGCGGGGGCCGTGTCCTGCGCGGGGGCGGCGTCCGCGGCGGGGGCCTCGGCGGAGACGGCCTCCACCGCCGGGGCCTCGGCCGACGAGGTCGGCGCCCCGGCCGGGCGGCTGGCCGAGCGGCGGGTGCGCGCGGGCGCCTCGCCGGTCACCGGGCCGCCGTTGGCGCCACCGCTGACGGGCGCCTCGAGGGGCGCGGCCGACGCGGCGGCACCACGCGCGGCCTCGGCGCCGCCGGTGGAGCCGCTCTCCGTGCGCGGCGCGGGCGCGGTGGCCTCGGAGCCGGCGCCCACCTGGCGGGCGGAGATGGCGGCGACCAGGTCGCTCTTGCGCATCCGGCCGGTGCCCGGGATGCCGAGTTCACCGGCCAGGCGCTGGAGTTCGGGCAGGAGCATGCCCGACAAGCCGTTGCCGCGGCGGCGGGGACGCCCGGCCGACCCAGAAGCGGCAGTGCCCTCGGCAGAGGCGGCGGCATCGGGCGCGCCGGTCGTGCCGAGGTCGGTGGTTTCGCTCACGTACAGGTCCTTCCCTGCGGTGACCTGCGCGTCTCAGCGCAGGGGGTGCCCGGTCCCCGGCCGACCGGCCCGGTGGGCGGGTGCGCGTCAGGAGACAGGTCGAGAGGTGCGGGGCGGATCAGCGGCGAAGAGGTTCGGACAACTGCTTCGGCCCCGCGCGAGGCTCGCCCGAGTGGGCGGCTACGCCGTGAGCCTAGTCGCGGCCCACGGGCAGGACAACACCGGATGATCTCGGCGTGTTCCCCGTTACCGAGACGAGACCTGGCGACCAGGGCGGTCGACCCGCGCGCCGGTCGGGTCGACGGCCAGCGGCAGCACCGACCAGCCCCGGCCGGCCAGGGCGGTGATCTCCCCCACCTCCTCCGCGCCGGGCTCGCGGTCGGCGCTGCGCACGGTGCGCCGGGCGAGCACCAGGACCGACGGCCCCGCGCCCGAGACGACGGCCGCGTGCCCGGCGGCGCGCAGCCGTCCGACCAGGTCGAGCGACGCCGGCATGGCCGCGCGGCGCTGCTGCTGGTGCAGCCGGTCCTCGGTGGCCTCCAGCAGCAGACCCCCGGAGGTCAGGGCGTGCACGAGCAGCGCCGAGCGCCCCGCGTTGAAGGCCGCGTCGGCGTGCGGGACGACCTCGGGCAGCAGCCCCCGGGCCACCTCGGTCGACAGCGTGGCGTCGGGCACGAGCACCACCGGCAGCACGTCCTCGTGCACCGGCAGGCTGTCGGCGCCCACACCCCCCTCCCCCGTCCAGGACAGGGTCAGCCCGCCGAGCAGGCAGGCCGCCACGTTGTCGGGGTGCCCCTCCATCTCGGTGGTGAGCCGGAGGACGGCGTCGCCGTCGATGCTCTCGACCCCGGGGCACAGCGCCCACGCCGCCAGGACACCGGCGACGACGGCGGCGGCGGAGGAGCCCATCCCCCGCCCCTGCGGGATGGCGTTCTCCGCGACCACCCGCAGCCCGGGCGGCGCCCAGCCGAGCTCGTCGCAGGCGGCCCGGAAGGCGCGGACCACGAGGTGGGACTCGTCGGTGGGCAGCTCGCCGGCGCCCACGCCCCGGATCTCGACGGTGAGGCCCGCCGGCTCCACCGAGAAGTCCAGGACGTCGTGCCGCGCGAGCGCCAGGCCGGCGCAGTCGAAGGCCGGCCCCAGGTTGGCGCTGGTGGCGGGGACGCGCACCCGCACCCGGTCGGTCGCGGCCGCGTCCGGGGCACCGCCGCGAGCGCGCGAGCGGTGGGGAGGACGGGGTCCTTCCATCACAGGCCGAGCTGGGCGGCGGCAGCGGCGCCGTCGACCGGGATCGTCACCGGCGCCGGCGCCCCGGAGATGGCCCACTCCGGGTCCTTGAGCCCGTTCCCGGTGACCGTGCAGACGATCCGCTGGCCGGGCTCGAGCTCGCCGGCCTCGGCCACCTGCAGCAGCCCGGCGACCGAGGCGGCCGAGGCCGGCTCGACGAAGACGGCCTCGCTGCGGGCCAGCAGCCGGTAGGCGGCGAGGATCGCCCGGTCGGTCACGGCGTCGATGCGCCCACCGGACTCGTCGCGGGCGGCCAGCGCCTTGGTCCAGGACGCCGGGTTGCCGATGCGGATCGCGGTGGCGATCGTGCTCGGGTTCTCCACCACCTGGCCGTTCACGATCGGGGCGGCACCGGCGGCCTGGAAGCCGAACATGCGGGGGGTGCGCGAGGCGGTGCCGTCCGCGGCGTACTCGCGGTAGCCCTGCCAGTAGGCGGTGATGTTGCCCGCGTTGCCCACCGGCAGGCAGTGGACGTCGGGGGCGTCGCCGAGCACGTCGACGATCTCGAACGAGGCGGTCTTCTGCCCCTCGATGCGGAACTGGTTGACGCTGTTGACCAGGCTGACCGGGTAGTCGATCGCCAGCTTGCTGGCCAGGCCCAGGCAGTCGTCGAAGTTGCCGTCGACCTGCAGCAGCTTGGCGCCGTGCACCAGCGCCTGGGCCAGCTTGCCCATCGCGATCTTGCCCTGCGGCACGAGGACGGCGCAGGTCATGCCGGCGCGGGCGGCGTACGCGGCGGCGCTGGCGCTGGTGTTGCCGGTGGAGGCGCAGATGACCGCCTGCGCGCCCTCCTCCAGCGCCTTGGTGATCGCCATCGTCATGCCGCGGTCCTTGAACGACCCGGTCGGGTTGGCGCCCTCGACCTTGAGGTAGACCTCGCAGCCGGTCCGCCGGGAGAGCTCGCGGGCGGGCACCAGCGGGGTGGCACCCTCCTGCAGGGTCACCACCGGGGTGGTGTCCGACACCGGCAGGCGCGACCGGTAGGCCTCGATGAGGCCCGGCCAGCCCGGGGACACGACCGACGAGACCGTCATTGCAGACCCTCCACGCGCAGCACGCTGGTGACGCCCCGGACCGCGGGCATCTCCCGCAGTGCCGCAATGGTGGCCGACAGCGCCGCGTCCGGGGCGCTGTGGGTCACGATGACCAGGGTGGCGGCGTCGCCGCGGCCGGTCTGGCGCACGGTGGAGATGCTCACGCCGTGCTGGGCGAACTCCTGCGCGACGGCGGCCAGCACGCCCGGCTTGTCGGCGACGTCGAGGCTCACGTGGTACCGCGTCGGCGTCTCGGCCATGGGCCGGACGGCGAGGTCGGCGTAGCCGGAGGGCCCCTGCCCGGCGGCCCCGGCCAGCCGGTTGCGGCCGACCGCCACCAGGTCGCCCAGGACGGCGCTCGCGGTGGGCTCCCCCCCGGCGCCCTGCCCGTAGAACATCAGCTGCCCGGCGGCCTCCGCCTCGACGAACACGGCGTTGAACGCGCCGCCGACCGATGCCAGCGGGTGGGTGGTCGGGATCATCGCCGGGTGCACCCGCACGGAGACCGAGTCGCCCTCCCCGTTCCCGTCCACCCGCTCGCAGATGGCCAGCAGCTTGACCGTGCAGCCGATCTCCGCGGCCCGGGCCACGTCGGTGGCGGTCACCGTCGAGATGCCCTCGCGGTGCACGTCGGCGGCCGACACCGGGGTGTGGAACGCCAGCGAGGCGAGGATCGCGGCCTTGGCGGCGGCGTCGAAGCCGTCGACGTCGGCGGTGGGGTCGGCCTCGGCGTAGCCGAGCTCGGTGGCCTCCGCCAGCGCCTCGCCGAAGCCGGCGCCGGTCTCGGCCATCCGCGACAGGATGTAGTTCGTGGTGCCGTTGACGATGCCCACGATGCGGGACAGCTGGTCGCCCACCAGCGATTCCCGCAGCGGGCGCAGGATCGGGATCGCCCCCGCGACGGCCGCCTCGTAGTACAGGTCGACGCCGGCCTTGGCCGCCGCCGCGTGGAGGGCCACGCCGTCCTCGGCGAGCAGCGCCTTGTTGGCGCTGACCACCGACTTGCCCGCCTCGAAGGCGGCGAGCATGAGCGAGCGCGCCGGCTCGATGCCGCCGATCACCTCGACGACGAGGTCGACGTCGTCCCTGGTGACGAGCGCGTGGGCGTCGGTGGTCAGCAGGTCCGCGGGCACGTCCGGGTGGTGGTCCGGGCGGCGCACGGCGACGCCGGCCACCTCCACGGCGCGGCCGACGCGGGCGCCGAGGTCGTCGGCCTGCTCCTGCAGCGCGCGCAGCACCGCGCCGCCGACCGTGCCGCAGCCGAGCAGCGCCACCTTGAGGGGTCGGTTCACGAGGTCGCTCCCGCGGGGTGCTCGGGCGCCGGCTGGTCGATCGCCGGCGAGGGGGCGGGGCGGTCGGCGAGGACCGCGTCCAGGGCGAACACGTCCGCCAGCGTCTGGCGGCGGACGATCTCCCGGGCGGCGCCGTCGCGGACGGCGACCACCGGGGGCTTGAGCAGGTAGTTGTAGTTGCTCGCCATCGACCAGCAGTAGGCCCCGGTGGCGGCGACGGCGAGCAGGTCGCCGGGCTGGACGTCCGAGGGCAGCCAGAGGTCGCGGACCAGGATGTCGCCGCTCTCGCAGTGCTTCCCGACGACCCGGCACAGCGCGGGCGGGGCCTCGGAGACCCGGTTGGCGAGCACGCAGGTGTAGGCCGCGTCGTAGAGAGCGGTGCGGATGTTGTCGCTCATCCCGCCGTCGACCGACACGTAGTTGCGCACCAGCGGGGCGCCCGGGGCGCCGCTGGCCCCGAGCCGCACCGGCTTGATGGTGCCGATCTCGTACAGCGTGACCGTGCCCGGACCGGCGATCGCGCGGCCGGGCTCGACCGCGAGCCGCGGCACCGGCAGGCCGAGCTGGGCGCACTCGGCGGCGACGACGGCGCGCAACCGCGTCGCGACGTCCGCCGGGGTGACCGGGTCGTCCTCGGACAGGTAGGCGATGCCGAAGCCGCCGCCGAGGTTGAGCTCCGGCAGCACCTCCCCGGTGGCCTGGTGCACCTGGCCGAGCAGGCCGACCACGCGGTGCGCGGCCGCCTCGAACCCGGCGGTGTCGAAGATCTGCGAGCCGATGTGGCTGTGCAGCCCGGTCAGCCGCAGCGCCGGCTCGCGGATCACCCGTACCGCGGCGGTCAGCGCGTCGCCGGTGGCCAGCGAGAAGCCGAACTTCTGGTCCTCGTGCGCGGTGGCGATGAACTCGTGGGTGTGCGCCTCGATGCCGACGGTCGCGCGGATGAGCACGGGCACCGGCGCCCCGCCGTCGGCGACCCGCTTCTCGGCCATCGGGACCAGCCGCTCGATCTCGTCGAAGGAGTCGAGGACGACGTGGCCGATGCCGGAGTCGACCGCCAGCTGCAGCTCGACCAGCGACTTGTTGTTGCCGTGCAGCGCGATCCGCTCCGCGGGGAACCCGGCGGCCAGGGCCAGCGCCAGCTCGTTGCCGCTGCAGGCGTCCAGGTGCAGGCCGTCGTCGGCGATCCACCGGGCCACCTGGCCGCAGAGGAAGGCCTTGGACGCGTAGTGCACGTCGGCGTCGTCGAAGGCGCCGGCGAACTCCGCGGCGCGACCGCGGAAGTCCTCCTCGTCCAGCACGAACAGCGGGGTCCCGTGTGCGCGGGCCAGGTCGGTGACGGCCCGGCCGCCCAGGTGCAGCTCGCCGTCGACACGGGTGGCCGAGCGCGGCCAGACGTGCGGGTCGAGCGCGCCGAGCTCCTCCGGCGGGGCGCCGGCGGCCGTGGGCGGGGTGATGTTCCCGTGCAGGGGCCCCGCGGGGTGCGCCCTCACATCCGCTCCGGGGCGGTCACGCCGAGGACACCGAGCCCGTTGCGCAGCACCACCGCGGTGGCGGCGCACAGCCACAGCCGGGCGGTGGTGAGCGGCGTGGCCTCCTCGTCGCCGCGGGGCAGCACCCGGCAGGCGTCGTAGAAGCGGTGGTACGTACCGGCCAGCTCCTCGAGGTAGCGGGCCACCCGGTGCGGGGCCCGCAGCTCGGCCGCCGTGGTGAGCACCCGCGGGAACTCCCCGAGGGCCCGCAGCAGGTCGTTCTCCCGGTCGTGCACCAGTTCGGCGACGTCGACGGCGCCCGCCTCGCCGAGCGCGATGCCCAGGTCGGCGGCGTTGCGCAGCACCGAGGAGATGCGGGCGTGCGCGTACTGGACGTAGAAGACCGGGTTGTCGTTGGTCCTCCGGCTCCACAGCTCGACGTCGATGTCGATCTGCTGGTCGACCGACGCCCGGGCCAGCGCGTACCGGGCGGCGTCCACGCCGATGGCGTCGACGAGGTCCTCGAGGACGACGATGGTCCCGGCGCGCTTGCTCATCCGCACCGGCTCGCCGTCGCGGAGCAGGTTGACCAGCTGCCCGAGCAGGATCTGCAGGTGCTCGGCCGGGTCGTCGCCGGTGGCCGCGACCAGCGCCTTGTACCGGCCGACGTAGCCGGAGTGGTCGGCGCCGAGCATGATCACCACGCGGTCGAAGCCGCGGGCGCGCTTGTCCAGGTAGTAGGCGCAGTCCGAGGCGAAGTAGGTGGTCTCGCCGTCGGCCTTGACCAGCACGCGGTCCTTGTCGTCGCCGAAGTCGGTGGTGCGCAGCCAGACCGCCCCCTCGGACTCGTAGACGTGCCCCTGCTCCCGCAGCGTGGCCAGCGCCTTGTCGACGGCCCCGCTGTCGTAGAGGGACTTCTCGCTGAACCAGACGTCGAAGTCCACGCCGAAGCCCTGCATCGACCGGCGGATCTCGTCGAGCATCAGCGCCACCCCGCGGTCGCGGAAGACCCGCTCCTGCTCGGCGTCGTCCCGACCCAGCAGGTCGGGCTCGAGCGCGACGACCGACGCGGCGATGTCGGCGATGTACGTGCCGCCGTAGCCGCCCTCGGGCACGGGCCGGCCGTTGGCCGCGGCCTGGAGGCTGCGGGCGAACCGGTCGATCTGCGCGCCGGCGTCGTTGATGTAGTACTCGCGGGTGACGTCCGCGCCGCTGGCCTCGAGCAGCCGCCCGATGGCGTCGCCGACCGCGGCCCACCGGCTGCCCCCGATGTGCACCGGGCCCGTCGGGTTGGCGGAGACGAACTCCAGGTTGAGCTTCTGCCCGGCCAGGGCCGCGGTGCGGCCGTAGGCCTCCCCCGCCGTCACGGCGTCGACGGCGATCTTGCCGAGCGCGCCCTGCGCGAGGGTGATGTTGAGGAAACCGGGTCCGGCGACGTCGACGCCGGCGACGCCCGGGTGGGCGCGCAGCTCCTCGGCGAGCAGCCCGGCCACCTCGCGCGGCGGCCGGCCCGCGGGCTTGGCCAGGCGCAGGGCGACGTTGGTGGCGTAGTCGCCGTGCTCGGGGTTCTTCGGCCGCTCGACGACGACCTCCGCGGGGACGTCGACGGGCAGCGCGCCGCGCCCGACGACCGCGGCGACGGCGGTGCGGACGACGTCCTGGAGCTGCTCCGGTGTCACCCGGCGAGCGTACTGATGGCGGCGACGGCGCCCCGCCGCCCCCGCCCGGCTCCCAGCCGACGCACAGGGAGCCGACCTAGACTCGCCGCCGGTGAGCCGGGCCCGTCCGGCCCCCGCCGCACCGGCGCGGACGCGCCCCGTGAACGAGGAGAGGCCTTGGCCAAGGACCGCACGCCCGACAAGAGCCGCGCCACCGGTGGCGGGGCCACCCGGTCCGGCGGGCGCGCAGGAGGCCGCACCCGGCCGCCGACGCAGGTCGTGGCGCAGCAGCGGCCGTGGGGGCTGATCGCCGCGGCGATCGCCGTCGTCGTCTTCGCCGCGGCCGTCATCACCTACGCCGTCGTGCAGGTGCGCGAGGCCGACGCGCTGCGGGTCGACTCCATCGACGAGATCGACGGCGCCCAGGTCTTCGACTACGAGGGGGGCCTGCACGACGACGGCCCCATCGAGTACACCGAGTCGCCGCCGGTCGGCGGGGAGCACGCCAACCTCTGGGCCGACTGCACGGGCACGGTCTACGACGTCGACATCCGGCACGAGAACGCGGTGCACAGCCTGGAGCACGGCGCGGTGTGGATCACCTACAACCCCGACGAGGTCTCCGACGCCGACGTCGAGACCCTCGCCGGGCTGGTCGAGGGCGTCTCCGGCCGGATGCTCTCGCCGTACGAGGGGCTGGACTCACCGATCAGCCTCCAGTCGTGGGGCCACCAGCTGAAGGTCGACAGCGCCGACGACGAGCGGATCCAGCAGTTCGCCGACCTGATGACGTACAAGGCCGACAGCTTCCCCGAGCCGGGCGCGACCTGCGAGAGCCCCACCTTCCTGGCCGACCCGCTGCTGGAGAGCGACGACGCCCCGGCCACGCAGTGACGACCCCGTCCCCCAGGAGGTCGATCCCGTGAGCGCAGGAGATCCCGGCCGGCGCGGCCCTCTGCGGATCGCCCTCCTCGCCGTGATCGGCGTCGGCCTGCTCCTCCTCGGCGGGGGGCTGGCCGTCGCACTGGGCATCGGCCGGGATGGCCCGCCCGCGGCCGACTCGGTCGACGCCGGCTTCGCCCGCGACATGTCCCGGCACCACCTGCAGGGCGTCGAGATGGCCAACCTCGTCGCCGATCGCAGCGACGACCCCGAGGTCGAGCAGCTCGCCTTCGACATCTCGGCCACGCAGACCAACCAGGCCGGGCGCATGCAGGGCTGGCTGTCCCTCTGGGGCGTCCCGCCCACCGGCGGCGACACCATGGCCTGGATGCCCGCGGGCGAAAGGCACGCCGGCCACGACATGGCGGGCACGGAGACGGGCGCGGGCGCGCTGATGCCGGGCATGGCCACCGAGGAGGAGCTCGCCGAGCTGCGCAGCCTGTCCGGCACCGCGTTCGACGTGCAGTTCCTCCGGCTGATGATCCGCCACCACCAGGGCGGTTTCGACATGGCGGCCCACGCCGCCGACGACGCCGAGGTGCAGGCCGTGCGGGACCTCGCCCGGTCGATGGTCCGGTCGCAGGGCGCCGAGGTCGAGACGATGACCCGCATGCTCGCGGCCCGGGGCGGGACCCCCCTCCCGGAGCCGTGACCGGCGCCGCGGGAGGCGCCGCACGGGCGTCGACCGCGGGCTGGTAACTTCTCCTCTGCCCCACCACCGAGCCCCCGTAGCTCAGGGGATAGAGCACCGCCCTCCGGAGGCGGGTGCGCAGGTTCGAATCCTGCCGGGGGCACCCACGCGAGCCGGACCGGGATGCCCCGGGAACCGGCCGGCAGCAGCGAGCAGCCAGGCCCCGCGGGCACCCGACCAGGGTGCCGGCGGGGCCTGTTCTCGTCGTGGGTGGGCAGCGGCACGGCTCGGGGTGTTCGGGGACGGCGGCGGGTGTTTGATGAGGTCCGGGCGCCGGTACCGCCCGGTGCCCGAGGTGCCCGCAGGCCGGCCGCAACCACCACGCAGGAGGTCCGATGAGCTCGACAGCGGGCGCCGCTGCCCAGCAGGAGCGCCGGCGCGGCGCCTTCAGCTCCCGGCGGGTCTTCATCCTGGCGGCGATCGGCTCGGCGGTCGGGTTGGGCAACATCTGGCGGTTCCCCTACGTCGCCTACGAGAACGGCGGCGGAGCGTTCGTCGTGCCGTACCTGGTGGCGCTGCTGACCGCGGGCATCCCCTTCCTGCTGCTCGACTACGCGATCGGCCACCGCCACCGCGGCTCCGCGCCGCTCTCCTTCGCCCGCCTCCGCCGCGGCGCCGAGGGGCTCGGCTGGTGGCAGGTGGCGATCTGCTTCCTCATCGCCGTGTACTACGCCGCCGTGCTGGCGTGGGCGCTGAGCTACACGTTCTTCTCGGTCGACCAGGCGTGGGGCGCCGATCCGGAGGCCTTCTTCTTCGGGGAGTACCTGCAGGCCGGTGACGTCGAGGTGACCGCCGACGTGGTGCCCGGGGTGCTGGTGCCCCTGGCGGTCGTCTGGCTGGCCGTGCTGGTGGTCATGGCGCTCGGCGTCCAGCGCGGCATCGGCGTGGTGTCGCTGGTCTTCATCCCGGTGCTGGTGCTCGCCTTCGCCACCCTGGTGGTGCAGGCGCTGCTGCTGCCCGGGGCGGGGGCCGGCCTGGACGCCCTGTTCACCCCCGACTGGGCGGCGCTCACCGAGCCCGCGGTCTGGGCCGCGGCGTTCGGCCAGATCTTCTTCTCGCTGTCCATCGGCTTCGGCATCATGATCACCTACGCCTCCTACGTCGGCCGCCGCGAGGACATGACGGGCTCCGGCCTCGTCGTCGGGTTCTCGAACTCGAGCTTCGAGCTGCTGGCCGGCATCGGCGTGTTCGCCGCGCTCGGCTTCATGGCCCAGGCCGGCGGCGTCGCGGTCGGTGAGGTCGCCGACGACGGGATCGGCCTGGCCTTCGTCGCCTTCCCGGCGATCATCAGCGAGGCCCCCGCGGGCGCGCTCATCGGCGTCCTGTTCTTCGGCTCGCTGGTCATCGCCGGCATCACCTCGCTGATCAGCGTCATCGAGGTGGTCATCTCCGCCGTCCGCGACAAGCTCGACACCAGCCGGCTGACCGCCACCCTCGCCGTCGTGGTGCCCACCGCGGTGCTGAGCCTGGTGCTCTTCAGCACCACGAGCGGGATCTACGTGCTCGACGTCGTCGACCACTTCGTCAACCAGTACGGCATCCTCGTCGTCGCGCTGCTGAGCATGCTGGTCGTCGCCTGGGGGCTCCGGGCGCTGCCCCGGCTCGCCGACCACCTCAACGTGCACGGCCGCCCCCGGCTCGGCAGCGGCTGGCGGGTGCTGACCAGCGTCGTGGCCCCCGCGGGGCTGGCCGTCGTGCTCGTGCTGGCGGTGCGCGACGACCTGGATGCGCCCTACGGGGACTACCCCACCTGGCTCCTGCTCGGCTTCGGCTGGCTGCTGGTCCTGGCGCTGCCGCTGGTCGGCTTCCTGCTCGCCCGGCTGCCGTGGCGCGCCGGGACCCACCTGGACGGCCCGCCACCGGGCTCCGACCCCGGAGCACCCCTGGCGGAGGCGACGCCCCGCGACCGCCCGGTCAGCGGCTACGACGAGGGAGGCCGGCGGTGAGCGCGAGCGCGATCGTGATGATGGTGGTGGCGATGCTGATCATCTGGGGCGGCCTCGCCCTGGCGGTCACCAGCCTGGTGCGCCACGGCGCCGTCGAGCAACGCGCGGAGAACGTGCGCCGGGACCTCTGAGCGGACCCTCGCGGCGGCGAGCTCCTCGGGCTCGCCCTTGCGCCCGACCAGCACCCGGGACAGCTGCGACTCCAGGTAGCCCTCGGGGTACTGGTCGGTCATCTCCGAGGTGAAGAACCCCGGCGCCAGGGCGTTCACCCGGATCCCCTTGCGGCCGGTCCACTGCTGGGCGAGGTCGCGGGTCAGCCCGATCAGCCCCGCCTTGCTCGCGGCGTAGGCCGCCTGCGGCAGGCCGGCCGTGGTCAGGCCGAGGACGCTGGAGATGTTCACGATGGAGCTGCCGGGCTGCATGACGCGGCCGCAGGCCTGCGCCATCCAGTAGCAGCCGTTGAGGTTGACGTCGATGACCTGCCGGAACTGGTCGGGCGTCTCGCGGGTGGCCGGCACCGCGGTGCCCACCCCGGCGTTGTTCACGAGGACGTCGACCTTGCCGAACTCGGCCATGGCGGCGTCGACGAGCGCCTGGCAGTCCTCCGGCCGGGAGACGTCGGTGGCCACGCTGATCGCCCGCCGCCCCGCCGCCTCCACCGCGCCCTGGGTCTCGGCGAGCCGGTCGGCGCGGCGGGCGCCGAGCACGACGTCGCAGCCGGCCTCGGCCAGCGTGCGGGCGAAGACCGCGCCCAGCCCGGACGAGGCCCCGGTGACGATGGCGACGCGGTCGTCGAGGCGGAAGAAGTCGAGGATCGAGCGGTCGGGCATGAGCGGGGGTCTCCTCGCGGTCGGGGGCTGTCGGGCCACCGTATCGGCCGTGTGCGGTAGATCACCCGCCGAGCCGGGTAGGCACCTCGCCGTCCAGCCAGCGACGACCGGGAGGACGACCGATGACCGACCTCGCGCAGCGCCCGCGCGACGCCGCGCGGCGGGTGGGCCGGTGAGCGCCCCGCTGTGGCGCCAGGCGTTCGACGCCGCGGAACGGGCCGTGGCACCGCGGGCGGAGAGCCTGGTCCGCACCGAGCACTTCGCGCTCGGCACCGCCCTGGTGCGGCGGGCGCAGACCCTCGCGAGCCGGTCGGCGCAGCAGCTGAGCGCCCGCGCCTGGCACCTGCTCAACCTGCCCGCGGGCAGCGACATCAGCCGGCTGCGGGCCCAGGTGGGCTCCCTCGACCGCGAGGTGCGGCGGCTGACCATCCAGCTGGAGCAGGAGCGGCGCCGCGGCGCGGCTGCACGCCCACGCGCCCAGCGACCGACGACGAGCCCGACCACGGAGGACAGCGATGCCGACGGTGCCCAGCCCGCAGACGGTGCTCGACCGCGTCCGCCGCGACGTCGAGCGCAACACCCTCCGCGCCCGTAACGGCATCAAGCTCGTCGCCGGCGTCGACCGGCCGGGGGTCGGCCAGACCCCCAAGGACGTCGTCTGGCAGCGGGGCCGCACCCAGCTGTGGCACTACCGCAACGACCCGGACACCCACGGCGGCGTCCGGTACGGGCCCCCGCTGCTGATCGTCTTCAGCCTGGTGAGCCGCAGCTACATCCTGGACCTGACGCCCGGCAACAGCTTCGTGGAGCAGCTGCTGGAGGCCGGCTTCGACGTCTACATGCTCGACTGGGGTGAACCCGACGAGCGGGACGCCGGCAACGGGCTGGAGGACTACGTCGACGACTACATCCCCGCCGGCATCGACCGGGTCCTCGAGCTCTCCGGCGCCGACGAGGTCAACCTGTTCGGCTACTGCTTCGGCGGGGACCTCGCCCTGCTCTACGCGGCACACCACCCCGACGCGCCGCTGCGCAGCCTCACCGTGCTGGCGACCCCGGTCGACTTCCGGCACATGGGCCCGCTCGCCGACATCTTCGCCGTCGGCGGGATGGACGTGGCATCGGTCCTCGACGCGGACGGCAACGTCCCGCCCTCGGTCGTCGTCCAGGGCTTCCGGGCGCTGACCCCGACCGCGGAGGTGACCCGCTACGTCACCCTCTGGGAGCGGCTCTGGAACGACGAGTACGTCGCGTCGTACCAGGCCATGACCGGCTGGTCGGACGACCACGTGCCCTTCCCCGGCGCCGCCGCGCGGCAGACGGCGGAGATGCTCGTCCGGGCCAACGGCATGGTGAACGACCGGCTCACCGTCGGCGGGGACCGGGTCCACCTCGCCGACATCCAGGTCCCGTTCCTCACCGTGCGGGCCAACCGCGACCACATCGTGCCGCCGGCGGCCACGGCCCCGCTGATCGACCTGGTCGGCTCCCCCGACAAGCACGAGCTCCGCCTCGACGCCGGCCACATGGGGCTGGTCGTCGGGCGGACCGCGGCGAGGACGACGGTGCCCACGATCATCGACTTCGTCCGCCGGCGCAGCGACCTGCTCGACCCCGACGAGAAGCTCCAGGAGGACTGACGTGACGGTGGTGGAACTCGGGCCCGAGCGCTGCGACGCGCTGCTGCGGTTCTTCGGCGACCTCCCCGCGGGGGACCTGACCTTCATCAAGGAGGAGGTCACCGACCCGGAGACGGTCCGCTCGTGGGCCACCGGCGCGTCCGCCGGCGGCCGCTGGGTGGCCGTCGACACCGGTGGGGAGGGTGGGGACGGCACGGACGAGGTCACCGGTTACGTCGCCGTCCGCCCGCTCCCGGGCTGGTCGGACCACGTCGGGGAGATCCGCCTGGTGGTCGCGCCGTCGCGCCGTGGCAGCGGGCTCGGCCGGGAGCTGGCCCGGCAGGCGCTGGTGGGCGCGGTCGCCTCGGGGCTGTCGAAGCTCGTGGTCGAGGTCGTCGCCGAGCAGGGTCCGGCGCTCGCCCTCTTCGGTGACCTCGGCTTCACCGGCGAGGCGCTGCTCAAGGACCACATCCGCGACCGCAGCGGCGAGCTCCGCGACCTCATGGTGCTGGCGCACCACGTCTCCGACACGTGGGCGGGCATGGACAGCGTCGGCATCGCCGACGAGCTCGGGACGCCGGCCGGCTGACCCCGGTCAGCGTTCGGTGACCCGCCCGCCGTCGACCTCGAGGAGCCGGTCGGTGGCGACGGCGGCCAGCATCCGCCGGTCGTGGGTGACGAGCAGCAGGGTGCCCGGGTAGCCGGCCAGCGCCTGCTCCAGCTGCTCGATGGCCGGCAGGTCCAGGTGGTTGGTCGGCTCGTCGAGAACGAGCACGTTGACCCCGCGCGCCTGCAGCAGCGCCAGCGCCGCACGGGTCCGCTCCCCCGGCGAGAGCGTGACCGCCGGGCGCAGCACGTGGTCGGCGGTGAGCCCGAACTTGGCCAGCAGCGTGCGCACCTCCGCCGTCGGCCAGTCGGGCACCTCGGCCCCGAAGGCGTCCAGCAGCTGCTCGGGACCCAGGAAGCGCCCGCGGGCCTGGTCGACCTCACCGACCCGGACCGACGGGCCGAGCGACGCGGTGCCCTCGTCCAGCGGCACCCGGCCGAGCAGCGCCGCCAGGAGGGTCGACTTCCCGGACCCGTTGGCGCCGGTGATCGCGATGCGGTCCCCCCGGTCGACCTGCAGGTCGACCGGCCCGAGGGCGAACCCGCCCCGCCGGGCGACCGCCCCCCGGAGCGTGGCCACGACCGCCCCGGCGAGCGGTGCGGCGGCGATCTCCATGCGGAGCTCCCACTCCTTGCGGGGCTCCTCGACGACGTCGAGCCGCTCGATCATCCGCTGGGTCTGCCTGGCCTTCGCCGCCTGCTTCTCCGACGACGCGCGCTGCGCCGCCTTGATGTGCTTGTCGCCGTCCTTGGACTTCTTGATGGAGTCGCGGACGCCCTTGGCCATCCAGTTCCGCTGCATCCGCGCCCGCGCCTCGAGCCCGGCCTTGGTGTCGGCGAACTCGTTGTACTCCTCGCGCGCGTGCCGGCGGGCCACCTCGCGCTCCACCAGGTAGGCCTCGTAGCCGCCGTCGTGCACCCGCACGAGCTGCTGGGCGAGGTCGAGCTCGACGATGCGGTTGGCCGTGCGGGCGAGGAACTCGCGGTCGTGGCTGACCACGACGACGCCGGAGCGGGAACCGGCCACGAACCGCTCCAGCTGGTCCAGGCCGGCGAGGTCGAGGTCGTTGGTCGGCTCGTCGAGCAGCAGGACGTCGTAGCGGGAGAGCAGCAGGGAGGCCAGTCCCACACGGGCGGCCTGCCCGCCGGAGAGGCCGGTCATCGGCGCGTCGAGCCCGACACCGGGGGCGACGTCCGCCACCACCTCGGCCGCCCGCTCCTCGAGGTCGGCACCGCCGAGCGCTAGCTGTACTGACCGGGGAGGTTGGTCAAGCGGCTGATGGGTGGGTGGCCGCCGATGCCGGTGTGGGGCCGGTGGTGGTTGTAGGCGTGTAGC
>NZ_SSXB01000021.1:0-52706 GCF_021698995.1 Blastococcus sp. KM273129
GTCGAGGGTGAGGACGACGGTCAGCCAGGGGGAGGGGAGGCCCAGGTGCTCACCGGGCGGGAAGCCCTCGTGCCGGTAGCCGAGCGCGGCCGAGACGTGCGGGCGCAGCGCCGGGTGCGGGCGGTGCACCACCGACTCCTGCCGCACCCGGCCAGGATGGCAGCGGCGCGGCCCGGGCTCCAGACGTGCGGCGCTCCGGACCCACCCGCCCGTCGCCCCGACCGTGTCCGACACCGTCGGCGGCGCCCCTCTGCGGGTCAGCGGGCGTGCTGCCCGACGGGGTGGGCGTCCGGCGGCGGGGTGCCGTAGAGGGCCGGGTCTCTCGGCGGTGCGGCTTCGGCCGTCAGCGCAGCGCTCTCGATGCGGTCCCAGCGGAACCAGCGGGGCGCGTCCCGCTCGCGGCACCAGGCGACGAGGTACCAGCGGTCGCCGGTGCGGGCGATCAGGTGCGGCTCGACCCGTCGGCGGGTCACCGTCCCGTGGCGGTCCTGGTAGCGCAGGGCGACCACGCGGCGCTGGGCCAGCGCCTCCTCGACCACGGCGGCGGCGCTCGGGCGGGCTGCGGACGAGCCCCGGACCCACACCCGACCGGCGAGCCGCTCGGCCTCGGAGCGGGCCGTCGGGCCCATCACGTCGAGCACCTTCCGCAGCGCCGCGCGGCCGTCGACGGCGAACGGCGCGTCCGGCGCCCCGGCCAGCGCCACGGCCACCGCGACCGCATGGGCGGGGGTGAGGTTGACCGGCGGCAGGGTGGCCGCCGCGTCCAGCACGTACCCGCCACCGGGACCGGCCGTCGCCCAGATCGGCACACCGGCCTGCTGCAGCGCGGAGACGTCGCGCTTGACGGTCCGGACCGACACCTCCAGCCAGCCGGCGAGCCAACCCGCCGTGCGACCGCGGGGCCCGGCCCGGCGCAGCTCCTCGCTGAGCGCGTGCAACCGGTCGGTGCGGTTCACCCGGAGATCGTCGCAGAGACGGTGACAGGACGGTGTCACCGGGAGAGCCGCACAGTTCTGCCATGACGACGATCGCCCTGTTCCACTCAGCCCTCGGCGTCCGCGCCGGGATCAGCGAGGCCGCCGACCGCCTCCGCGCGGCCGGCCACCAGGTCTCGGTGGTCGACCAGTACGACAGGCTGGTCTTCGACGACTACGAGAAGGGCATCGCCTACACGGAACAGGTCGGCTTCCCTGCCCTCATGCAGGCCGCGCTGGACGGCGTCTCGGACCTGCCCGACGGCTTCGTCGCGGCCGGGTTCTCCAACGGCGCCGGTATGGCCGAGTACGTCGCCACCCGCCGCCGCTGTGCCGGGCTGCTGCTGCTCTCCGGCGCGCTGCCGCTGGAGCTGCTGGGCGTCGCGGACTGGCCGACGGACCTACCCGTGCAGATCCACTACAGCCTGGACGACCCCTTCCGTCGTCAGGAGTGGATCGACGCCGTGGCGGCGGACGCCACCCGTCGCGGCGGTCGGGTCGAGACGTTCGACTATGCGGGGACCGGCCACCTCTTCACCGACCCGAGCCTGCCCACCGTACGACCCAGGTGCCACCGAACTGCTCTGGCAGCGGGCGCTGACCTTCGTCCACGACCTCACCGGCTGACCGCGCCAGAGGTCCCGGGCTCGCCCCGTCCCGACGCCGGCCGCAGTGGCCGACGTCGCGGCCGCGGTCCGCCGACGTCGCGATCGCCGTCCCGACCTGCGGTTTCTGTCGTACCCCACCCCTGCTGTCGGGGTGTCGGTCGAGGTCCTCGCGGGAGGGAGCGCACGTGTCCGAGCTGCGGTCGGCCCTCGACGAGCTGGCCGCGGTCGATCTGGGCGAGCTGTCGGATGACCTCCTGCTGGACCTCGTCGGTGAGCTGAGCACCACGGTCAACCGGGTCACCGCGGCGCTGACCACCGCGGTGCGGGCCGCCGATCGGCGGAAGGCCTACCGCCGCGACGGGGCGGTGTCCATGCAGGCGCGGCTGCGCGGCTCCTGCCGGATGGCGCCGGAGCTGGCCTCCGCGACGGTGTCCACCGGGCGTCGGCTGGAGCAGTTCCCGGAGACCGCGGCGGCGTTCGCCGCCGGGGCGATCAGCGCAGCGCACGCCCGGGTCATCACGAAGGCCATGACGCCCGGCCGGATCGCCAAGGCCGCCGAACTGGGCATCGACCTCGGTGAGACCGACGGCATCCTGGCCGACCTGGCCCGGGCCACCGCCCCGCACGACACCGCCCGCGGGGTGAAGGAGTGGGTCGCCGGGGTGGACCCCGACGGCACCCTGGACGACGCGGCCGACGTGCGCCGCCGGTTCACCCCGGCACCCGGGCTCGACGGGCGGGTGCACCTGCGCGGTGAGCTGGATGCCGTGGGCGGGGAGTACGTGCACACCGCCCTGGCCGCGCTGATGAACGGCGACCGCCCAGCCGGCGACACCCGCTCGCACGCCGAGCGGCAGGCCGACGCGCTGGTGGCGCTGGCCCGCGGGGCGCTGGACGGCGGATCGCTGCCGGCCGTGCGCGGGGAGCGGCCGCACGTGCGCGTCACGATCGACTGGTTCGCCCTCTGCGCCGCCCGCGGCGCCCCCGGTGTCTCCGGCGGCTCGCTGGGCTGGGCCGGCCCGATCAACCCCGAGACCGCCCGCCGGCTGGCCTGCGACGCCGGCGTCGCCCGCGTCATCACCGGCCCCGACGGGCTGCCGCTGGACGTCGGCCGGGCGCAGCGCACCACGTCGGCGGCGATCCGCCGGGCCATCGAGGTCCGCGACGCGCACTGCGTCTTCGCCGGGTGCGACGCCCCGCCGGAGTGGTGCGACGTCCACCACGTGGTGCACTGGGCGCACGGCGGGCCGACCAGCTGCGACAACGGCGCACTGCTCTGCGAACGGCACCACACCAGCTGCCACGAAGGCGGCTTCACCATCGCCCGGGACCCCGGCACCGGCCGGTGGCGCACCTACCGGCCCGACGGGACCGGGATCCGCAGCCGCGCCGGCCCCTGATCCACCGGCGGCGCCGCCGCCGTCCGCTACGCGCCGCGCGGGGCGTACATGATCACCGCGACGCCGACGAGGCAGATCAGCGCGCCGGCGACGTCGTACCGGTCGGGCCGGAACCCGTCGACGACCATGCCCCAGGCCAGCGACCCCGCGACGAAGACGCCGCCGTACGCGGCGAGGATCCGGCCGAAGTTCGCATCGGGCTGCAGCGTGGCCACGAAGCCGTACAGGCCCAGCGCGACCACCCCGGCGCCGATCCACGCCCAGCCGCGGTGCTCGCGGACCCCCTGCCAGACCAGCCAGGCGCCCCCGATCTCGGCCAGCGCCGCCAGGGCGAAGAGGAACAGCGAGCGGGTGACGCTCACCGCTCCACCGCGTCGAGGAAACGCCGCAGCGTCTCCAGGAAGACCTCGGGCTGCTCGGAGTGCACCCAGTGCCCCGCGTTCTTCACCTTCACCAGCCGCGTCGCGGGGAACAGCGCATCCATGTGCGGCCGGTCCTCGGGGAGCACGTAGTGGGAGTCGGCGCCGGCGATCCACAGCACCGGCCCGTCGAAGGTCGCGCCCGGCGGGGGCTCGGGGAAGCCGCGCAGCTCGCCGAGGTCCCGCTCGAGGAGCTCGAGGTTCAGCCGCCAGTGCCAACCGTCGCCCTCCTCCTGGCGGCTGAGGCTCTGCAGCAGGAAGCTGCGCACCATCCGGCTGGGGACGGCGGCGCGCAGGGCGGCGTCGGCGTCGGACCGGGACTCCAGCCCCTCCAGGTCGATCGCCCGCATCGCGGCGATGAAGGCGGCGAACGGGGAGGCCTCCTCGTCGGGGTCCTGCGTGCGGCCACCCGTCAGCGGGTACTCGACAGGGGCGATGTCGACGACGACGAGCGCCCGCAGCAGCTCGGGGCGGCGCAGCGCGAGCTGCATCGCGACCTTGCCGCCCATGGAGTGGCCGACCAGCGTGGCCGGCTCGCCGAAGGACTCGAGCTCCGCGGCGACCAGTTCGGCCATGTCCACGTAGTCGACCCGGTCGGTCCACGGGGAATGGCCGTGGTTGGGCAGGTCCAGCAGCGTCACGCGGTGGTCGTCGGCCAGGCCCTTCGCGATCGTCGTCCAGTTCTTCCCCTGACCGAACAGGCCGTGCACGAAGACCACGGGCGGGCCGGCCTCACCCAGCGTCCGGGCGTGCAGGGCATCCTCGGCGTTCTCCGTCACCGGGCGATTCCACCAGAGGTCGCGGGGCCGCGCGGCCCCGCGTCAGTCCAGCACGACCTCGGTCTCGCCGGTGTCGCCGTCCAGCGTGATGTACCCGTTCTCGAAGTCGGCCCGGCTGCCGCCCTCCACCGAGTAGATCCCGCTCGTCGGGTAGCCCAGCGGCCCCCGTTCCCAGCCCGACTCGGCCCAGCGCGTGCGGATGTCGTCGTAGAGCTCGTGCGCCCCGGTCTCGGCGGTCCAGTAGATCGAGGCACCGCCCGGCCGGGAGAAGTGGTTGAAGCGACCACGCCCGTCCGGGGTGCCCAGCTCACCGGTCACCGGGTAACCCAGCAGGCTCCGCTCCCAGCCCATCTCGGCCCACCGCGCCCGGATGGCCCCGTAGATGTCGTGGGCGCCGGTGTCCTCGGTCCAGTAGATCGAGCCGCCGCCCGGCCGGGAGAAGTGGTTGAACCGCCCCTCGCCGTCCGGGGTGCCCAGCTCACCGGTCACCGGGTAGCCCAGCGGCCCCCGCTCCCAGCCCATCTCGGCCCAGCGCGCCCGGATCGCCCCGTAGATCTCGTGCGTGCCGGTCGCCAGGGTCGAGTAGATCGAGGCACCGCCGGGCCGGGAAAAGTGGTTGTACCGCCCGTGCCCGTCCGGCGTCCCGAGCTCACCGGTCACCGGGTAGCCGAGCGGCCCCTGCTCCCAGCCCAGCTGGGCCCAGCGCTGCCAGATCTGGCCGTAGATCTCGTGCGCCCCGGTGGACGGCGTCCAGTAGATCGACCCGCCGTCGGGGCGGCTGTAGTGCTGGTACCGGCCCACCTGGTCGGGAGCCACGTGCTCCCAGGTCACCGGCAGCCCCAGCAGGCTGCCGCCCTGCCCCAGCTCGCGGTACCGGGCCTCGACCCCCGACCAGGTGACCGAGACCCCCATGCGCGACCCCGCGTCCTCCCGCTCGGCGATGACCGGCCACACGTTGGCCCGGCAGCCCTGCAGGGAGATCGACTGCTGCTGCATGACCCAGGCGGTGCGTCCGGCGGTCGGGCAGTCGGTGTGCGGGATGCCGATCCAGTGCCCGACCTCGTGCAGGATCACGTAGCGCTGGTACAGCTCCAGGCTGTGCGGCCAGGCGTCCGTGCCGAACCGCCAGCGGTCGTCGTTGATGTAGACCGAGCGCCCGACCCGGCAGCTCCACTGGGCGCTGCAGCCGGGTGCCGCGTTCCCGACCACCGTCGGCGACGCCAGGATCAGGTCGAAGTCGCTCCCCGAGTCCACCTGCTCGAACGCCAGGGTGCCGCCGAGGCTCCACCCGCGGGGATCGGTGAGGGCGTCCCGCGCGACGTCGGTGAAGTAGCCGAGGTCGCCGGCGACCGCCCCTTGCGTGGAGACCGTGTAGGTCACCGTCCGCTCGGCGGCGGAGGCGCCCGCAGGCTGCAGGACGACCGCCGCCACGGCGACGAGGGCGGCGAGGAGGAGGCGCAGGGTTCTGGTCATGGGGTCCTCCGGCGCGGGCAGCGCTGCCCGCGCGTCAGGTCCGGGCCGGTGGACGGCGGGGCCGAGCGCACCGGCTGCTGTCGCTGACCGGTCTACCGCACCGGGGCCGCCCGGTGGCATGTCGATCTCGTGACGATCGGCCGACGGCGCGCCCGCCACCTGCCCGGGGCCGTCGTCCCCGGCCTCTACCGTGCCGGGGGATCGACGGGGGGATGCAGATGCCAGGACGGCGCCGGAGCGCGAGCAGCAGCACGCGCACCCGACGGACGACGGCGACGGCGACGACGCGGAAGGCGAGCCCGCGGAAGGCGACCGCGCGGAAGCCGGCAGCGCGGAAGGCCGCCCCGGAGCTGCCCACCGCCGGCCCCGGGGAGCGGGTGTGGGTGCTGGCCGTGCCCTTCCGCGCCCCCGCGCCGGGTGCCGTCTGGCACCCGGGGCTGCAGGCGCACGTGTGGGTGGGGGCGGCGCTGCCGCCCGAGCTCGCGGCCTACGACCCGCCCGCCTACAGCCTGGAGCGCTTCCTCGAGGACGAGCTCAACGAGGAGCCGCGCCCGCTGCCGGTGAGCCCCGCGCTCGTGCCGCGCCCCCAGCAGGAGGCGGGCGCCGCGGTCGTCGCCGCGCACGCCGCCGCGGGCGGCCGCGTCTTCCTTCTCGGCGACGACCCCGGCGTCGGCAAGACCGGGACGGCGATCCTCGCGGTGCACGAGATCGCCGCGCAGCGGCCGGTGCGCACCGTGCTGGTCATCGCCGACCGGCCGGCCGCGATCACCATCCCGCACTGGGCGCGCTCGATCGCCGGCTTCGGCGACGGCGGCCTGCGCTGGTGCGTCACCACGTGGGACCGGCTGGGCAAGGTGGCGAAGCTGCGGTTCGACGTCGTCGTCGCCGACGAGGCGCACATGGTGCGGCACACGACGACGCAGCGGTGGAAGCACTGGAAGGCCGTCTCCGGCGCCGCCCGCGTCAAGGAGACCCCCTACGTGCTCGCCGCGACCGCGACCCCGGCGCACACGCCGCTGGAACTCCCCTACCTCGCGCCCGAGTTCGCCGCCCGGCACGGGGAGCCGATCAAGGAGTGGGCCGACCTCCCGAAGGCGCTCGAGCGGCACACGTTCCACGTGGAACGTGGCCGCTACGGCTGGCAGTGGACCGAGGACGCCGACCAGCGCCGCGCGGACCTGGCCCGCCTGCAGTCCTGGCTCGCCGACGCCGACCCGCCCGCCACGCTGCACCGCCCGGCCCCCTGGGGGCCGGTCTCGGTGACCGGGACCCCGGTGCTGCTCACCCCGGCCGAGCGGGCGCAGTACGAGGCCGAGTGGTCGGAGTTCCGCGCCGAGATGCAACTGGCCCGCCGCGGCCGGCAGACCGCCCGCGGCCGGGCGGCGCTGCTGCGGTTCCGCCAGAAGGCCGGGCTCATCCGCGTCCAGGCCACCGTCGACTGGGTCAAGGCGCAGGTGGAGGCCGAGCGCCAGGTGGCGGTGTCGGTCGAGTTCGTGGAGACGGCGGCCGACCCGATCCGCGAGGCGCTGCTCGACGCCGGCATCCCGGTGGCGTCCATCTACGGCCGCGACCGGTTCGACGTCGAGGCCGAGCGGCTGCGGTTCCAGCGCGGGGAGGCCGCGGTCTGCGTCTTCACCGTCACCGCCTCGATCAGCCTGCACGCCGGTGAGCTGCTGCCCGGCGGGTCCACGGCATCTGAGGTGCCGCGGGTGGGGCTGTTCCACCAGCCGCGATTCTCCGGCATCCAGGCGCGGCAGGTCACCGGGCGGACCCATCGCGACGGTCGCTCCTCGCCGTGGCGGGTGGCGTTCGCGGCCGACACGGTGGAGGAGCAGGTCGCGCGGGTGATGGTGGAGCGGCTGGCGGTCAGCGGCTCCACGGCCGGGGCGGACACCTCCTCGCTGCAGGAGATCGCCGAACTCCTCGACGCCGACTGGCTGCCCACCGCCGCCCTGACCGAGGGCTGAGCGGGGTCAGCGACGGCGGAGGGCCTGGCCGTCCGGCAGCGTGCGCCCGGCCAGCAGCGCGACGAGCCGGCCGGTGCCTGCCCCGACGACCGCGCCGTCGCCCCAGGCCCGCGCCGCATCGGTCGCCTCAAACCGCGCACCGGACAGGTCGACGCCGAAGAGCGAGCCGTCCGCGGCGGCGAGCTGGTCGAGGACGGCGAGCGCCGCGCCGGCCGGCGCGACCGGCGGCCGGTCGAGGGCCAGCGTCACGTCGAGCGAGTGGACGACGGCGTGCGTCAGCGCCCCCGGGGCGCCCCCGCCCGGCGGCTGCCACCGGTGCAGGACCGGGGAGCGCAGCGCGGCCAGGAGCTCGGCGGCCGGGAGGGCGGCGTCCCGGGCCGCCACCGTGTCGGAGAGACGGCCGAAGTCGCCACCCGCGGCGGCCATCTCCGCGCCGAACCGCTCCGGCGTCAGCCGCACCGGCATGGTCACGTGCGCCACCACGTGCCGGACCCGCCAGCCCGCGCAGAGCGACGGTCCGTCCCAGGCGCCCGGGTCGGCGGCCAGCAGGTCGGCGAGGCCGCCGTAGGTCGTCGCCACCCACCGCTCGACGTCGCGACCGCCCGCGCCGTCCCCGTTCCCGGTCATCCGCATTCCCTCTCATCGGCCGGTCGGCGCTCCGGGGACGACCGGCCCTCGTGCACACGACCGCGGGGGGCGCGGGAACTCATCGCTCCCGGTCGCCGCCCGTCACGGCACGAGCACCGCCCGGCCCACGACGCGGCCGGCCCGCAGGTCCTCCAGCACCCGAGGAGCGTCCGCGAGCGGGTGTTCCGTGACGGTGGTGCGGAGCCGGCCCCGTGCGGCCAGGTCGAGGGCCGCCACCAGCTCGGAGCGCCGGTTGCCGACGGAGGTGAGGATCCGCTGCTCGGGGACGACGAGGGACAGCGGGTCGAGCCCGATCCGGTCGAAGCTGTAGCCGACGTAGACGAGCCTCCCCTGCTTCCCGAGCGATGCGAGCGCGTTCGCGCTGGTCTCGCGGGTGCCCACCAGCTCGACGACGACGTCGGCCCCCGCACCTCCGGTGGCGGCGCGGACAGCCGCGACCACGTCCTCGACGCCCGCGTCGACGGTCACCTCGGCGCCCAGCTCGCGGGCCAGCGCGAGGCGGTCTGCGTTGCGGGCGACGGCGATCGGCCGGGCACCTCTCTCGCGCAGCACCTGGACGAGCGCCAGGCCCACACCCCCGACGCCGTAGACGACGGCGGTGTCACCGGGCCGCACGCCGGCGACCTCGACGGCGTGCAGCGCGGTGGTCGCGCTGCAGCACAGCACCGCTGCCGTCGAGAGGTCGACCTCCGGCGGGACGGGCACCACGGCCGACGCCGGCACCACGACCTGCTCGGCGAAGCCGCCGTCGGTCGCGAAGGCGAGGAACCCCAGGGGTGCGTCGCAGAGGTGGTCGTCGCCGCTGCGGCACCACCGGCACCGGCCACAGGCGTGCAGGTAGTGCACCGCGACGCGGCCTCCCGCGGCGACGTCGGAGACGCCCTCGCCCACCTCTGCGACGACGCCCGCCACCTCGTGGCCCAGGGTGATCGGCGTCCGCGCCGGGGTCAGCAGCCCGTCGAGGAAGTGCAGCTCGGTCCCGCAGACACCGGCGGCCGCGACGTCGATCAGGACCTCGCCGGGCCCGGGCCGCAGCGGGTCGAGCTCCTCGACCCGCGGTGGACGGCCCACCTCGTGGAAACGCACGGCACGCATCGACAGCCTCCCTACGCCGGTATGACCCGGACAGGTTCGAACGGTCGGCGGCCGCTGCCGCCCTCTCAGCCCGCTCCGGCGGGCTCCCGCGGTACGGCCGGGGACGCTACCTCCTGCTAGGTTCGGCCCTGTACGTGGCACGGGGTGTCCCGCCCGGGACTGAGATCACACCCGCCGAACCTGCTCCAGTTCGCACTGGCGAAGGGATGTCACCGGCATGTCCGATGCTGTGGAAGTCGTCGACCTGCGCGCTGCCCGAGCGGCGCTGAGCGGGACCGCGCCGCTGGTGCACTGCCTGACCAACACGGTGGTGCAGACGCTCACCGCCAACGCCCTGCTCGCGGTCGGCGCGGCCCCGGCGATGGTCGACGCGCCCGAGGAGGCGGGGGACTTCGCCGCCGTCGCCTCCGCCGTCCTGGTCAACGTCGGCACCGTCAACGCGCGCACCGCCGAGGCGATGCGGCTGGCCGCCCGGTCGGCCGGGGCGGCGGGCACCCCGTGGGTGCTCGACCCGGTCGCCGTCGGCGGCCTCGGCTACCGGACGGCGCTGGCGGCCGAGCTGGTGGCGCTCGGCCCCGCCGTCGTCCGGGGCAACCCCTCGGAGGTCATGGCGCTGGCCGGGGCGGGCTCCGGCGGGCGCGGCGTGGACAGCACCGCGGGCGCCGAGGACGCCGCCTCCGCCGCCGCAGGGCTCGCCGGGCGGGCGGGCGGCGTGGTCGCGGTCAGCGGCGAGGTGGACCTGATCACCGACGGCGCACGCACCATCCGGGTGGGCGGGGGCTCACCGCTGCTGACCCGCACCACCGGCGCCGGGTGCGCGCTCGGGGCGCTGGTCGCCGCCTACGTCGCCGCGACCGGCGACCCCTTCACCGGTGCCGTGGCCGCGCACGCGCACGTCGCCCTCGCCGCCGAGCGGGCCGCGGCGGGCGCCGCCGGGCCGGGCACCTTCGCGGCGGCCTGGCTGGACGCGCTCGACGCCGTCGGCCCCGAGGACCTGGCGCGCGCGGACGTGCGGAGCGCCTGATGCGCCCGGCGTTCGACCCGACCCTCTACCTGGTCACCGACACGCAGCTGTGCCGGCCGCGACCGGTGGCCGACGTCGTCCGCGCCGCGGTCGCCGGTGGCGTCACCGCCGTCCAGGTGCGCGACAAGGACGCCCCCCGCCGAGAGCTGCTGTCGCTGACCCGCTCGGTGCAGGCCGCGCTCGCCGACCGGCCGGACGTGGCGGTGGTGGTGAACGACGCCCTCGACGTCGCCCTGCTCGCCGGCGCCTCGGGTGTGCACGTCGGCCAGGAGGACCTGCCGGTGACCGAGGTGCGGGCGGCGCTCGGGCCCGATCGGCTGGTCGGCCTCTCCGTGGAGAGCACCGAGGACCTCGCCGCCGCGCTCCGCCTGCCGGCGGGCACCGTCGACCTCGTCGGCCTCAGCCCGGTGTGGGCGACGCCGACCAAACCCGAGGCCGGTCAGGGGCTGGGCCTGGCCACCGTCCGGGAGCTGGCCGCCACCGCACGGGCCGCGGGGCTGACCACCGTGGCGATCGGCGGCATCGACGCGACCCGGGCGGCCGCGGCGGCGGCCACGGGCGTGCACGGCGTCTGCGTGGTCTCGGCGATCTGCGCGGCACCCGATCCGCGGGCCGCGGCGGCGGCGCTGCGCGCCCAGCTCGCCCCGGTGGGCGCGCGATGACGCCGACCGCGCTCTCCGTGGCCGGCAGCGACCCCAGCGGCGGCGCCGGCATCCAGGCGGACCTGAAGACGTTCAGCGCCCTCGGCGCGTACGGGACGGCGGTGCTCACCGCCCTCACCGCGCAGAGCACCCGCGGTGTCGACGGCGTGCACCCGGTACCGGCGGAGTTCGTCACCCGGCAGCTGCACACCCTGCTCGACGACGTCGAGGTGCACGCCACCAAGCTCGGGATGCTGGGCAGCGCCGACGTGGTGCGCGCGGTGGCCGCGGTGCTGGCCGAGCGGCTCCCCGGCCCGGTCGTCTGCGACCCGGTGATGGTGGCGACGAGCGGCCACCGGCTGATCGACGACGACGCGGTGGCAGCGGTCCGCACCGAACTGCTGCCGCTGGCCGACCTGATCACCCCCAACGTGCCGGAGGCCGCCGCGTTGCTGGACACCGAGCCGGCGCGCGACGTCGACGAGCTGCACGAGCAGGCGCGGGCGCTGCTGGCCCTGGGGCCGCGCGCGGTGCTCATCAAGGGTGGTCACCTGGGCGGCCCGGAGAGCGTCGACGTCCTCGCCAGCGCCGCCGGCACCACGGAGACCCGGCGGCCGCGCATCGACACGACGGCGACCCACGGGACCGGGTGCACGCTCTCCTCGGCGCTGGCCGCGCTCGCCGCCCGCGCCGGCGAGCCCCCGGACTGGGTGGTCCTGGTGGAACCGGCCCGCGACTACCTGCAGCGGGCGCTGGCCGGGGGCGCCGCGCTGCGGATCGGCGCCGGCCACGGCCCGGTGCACCACTTCGCCGGGATCTGGCCGGCGTGACCGGCTTCAGCGAGCGCGCCTGGGCGGCGACGGCGGACCTCCGCCGGGCGATCGACGAGCTGCCCTTCCTCGCCGAGCTGGCCGACGGCACCCTCGCCCCGGAGGTCTTCCGCCACTACCTGGAGCAGGACGCGGTCTACCTGGGCAGCTACGCCCGCGCGCTGGCGCTGCTGGCGGCCCGCGCGCCCGACGCGCAGGCCGCGGCCTTCTGGGCCGGTTCGGCGCAGACCTGCGGGGCGGTGGAGACCGAGCTGCACGCCGACCTGCTCGGCACCGACCTGCTCGGGGAGCCGGACGGTGCGCCGGTCGCGTCGCCGACCTGCCTCGCGTACACCTCCTACCTGGTGGCGACGGCGGCGACCGCGCCGTACCCGGTCGCCGCCGCGGCCGTCCTGCCCTGCTACTGGGTGTACGCCGACGTCGGCGCCCGCCTGGCCCCGGTGGCGCGGGCGGCACCTGACCACCCCTACCGACGGTGGGTCGCCACCTACGACGCCGCCCCGTTCCAGGAGGCCACGGTCACCGCCCGGCGGCTGGCCGACGCCGCGGCACGCTCCGCTCCCGGCCAGGAGCCGGCCATGCTGACCGCGTTCGCCGTCGCCACCCGGTACGAGCTCGAGTTCTGGCGCGCCGCCCACGCCCGGGAGGGCTGGGCCGTCCTGGTCTGAGCGGGGGCGGTTCCCGCCGGGCCCACGGTCCGGGCGATCATCGGTGGCATGAGGCGGGAGGCGAGCATCCTGCACCTGGACCTCGACGCCTTCTTCGCCGCGGTCGAGCAGCGGGACAAGCCCTCGCTGCGCGGCCGGCCGGTCGTCGTCGGCGGCGTGGGTGGCCGGGGTGTCGTCGCCACCGCGTCCTACGAGGCGCGGGCCTACGGGGCGCGGTCGGCGATGTCGACCGCGGAGGCCCGGCGGCGCTGCCCAGCGGGGACGGCGTTCCTCGGTGGCCGGTTCGCGGCCTACCGGCGCACCTCCGACGTCGTCATGGACCTGCTGCGCGAGCTGTCGCCGCTCGTGGAGCCCGTGTCCATCGACGAGGCCTACGTCGACCTCGCCGCCGGGGCCGGGCACGACCTCTCGGTTTCCGGTGTGACGGAACTGGCCGCCGGTCTCAAGGAGCGGATCGCGCGCGCCACCGGAGGGGTCACCGGCTCGGTGGGCATCGGCAGCTCGAAGCTCATGGCCAAGATCGCCTCCGACCTGCAGAAGCCGGACGGCCTCGTCGTCGTCGCCCCGGGTGGCGAGCTCGACCTCCTGCACCCGCTGCCGGTCACCCGGCTCGGCGGGGTCGGGCCGGCGACGGCGGAGCGGCTGCACCAGGTCGGCGTGCGGACGGTCGGGGACCTCGCCGCCAAGTCCCTGCCCGACCTGATCGCGCTGGCCGGCCGGGCGCACGGCGCCGGGCTGCACGCCCTGGCCCGCGCCGAGGACGACCGCGCCGTCGTCCCCGACCGCGAGGTGAAATCCGTGTCGCACGAGGAGACCTTCGAGCGGGACCTCACCGACGTCGCCGTGCTGAACCGGGAGATCGACTCGATGGCGGCCAGGGTGGGGAGCCGGCTGCGCGCCGCCGCCTACTCCGGGCGCACGGTCACGCTGAAGCTGCGCCGCTACGACTTCACGACGATCACCCGCTCTCAGACGCTGCCGCAGCCGACGGACGACCCCCGGGTCATCGCGACCACTGCCCGCCGGTTGCTCACCGAGGCCGGTACGGGCGGGGGGCTGCGCCTGCTCGGGGTCGGCGTCTCGGGGCTGTCGCTCTACGCGCAGGGCGACCTCTTCACCACGGACGAGGACGAGCCGGACGAGGCCGTCGCGCCCGAGCAGGAGGCAGCCGACGAGCCGCCACTGCCGGTGGAGAAGCGCTGGTGGCCGGGGCAGGACGTGCGGCACGACGAGCACGGGGCCGGCTGGGTGTGGGGACGGGGGCTCGGCCGGGTGACCGTGCGCTTCGAGGGCCCGTTGACGCCGCCCGGCCCGGTGCGCACGCTGGCCGCCGACGACCCGGCGCTGCAGCCCGCCGACCCACCCGACTGGAGGCCCCCTGCATGACGACGACGGCGACGCGCTCCTGGTGGGGCTGGGGGACGACCGACCAGGCGCTGCCCGACGACGAGTGCGCCGCGCTCGCCGGGCTGCTCCCCGGGCTGCCCGCGCGCCCGCGGCCGGTCCCCGACGTCCGCGACCTCGAGCTCCCGCCGACGCGGATCAGCCCGCCACCGGCCCTGCCGGTGACCACCGACCCGGGAGCGCGCGCCGCCCGCGCGTTCGGCAAGGCCTACCGGGACGTCGTCCGGGCCCTCTCGGGGGACCTCGCGGGCGCCCCGGACGCCGTCGCCCGGCCCGCCACCGAGACCGAGGTCGTCGACCTCCTCGACTGGGCCGCCGCCTCGGACCTCGTCGTCGTGCCCGTGGGCGGCGGCAGCTCGGTGGTCGGCGGGGTGGAGTACCGCGGCGACCGGCCGTGGCTGGCGCTGGAGCTCACCGGGCTGGAGCGCGTCCTGGAGGTCGACCCGGTGAGCCGGGCCGCCCGGATCCAGGGCGGCGCGCTGGGCCCGGTGCTCGAGGCGCAGCTGCGCCCGCACGGGCTGACCCTGCGGCACTTCCCGCAGAGCTTCGAGTTCTCCACCCTGGGCGGCTGGCTGGCCACCCGGGCCGGCGGCCACTACGCGACCCTGCACACCCACGTCGACGACCTCGTCGAGTCGCTGCGGGTGGTCACGCCGGTGGGCGTCAGCGAGTCGTGGCGGCTGCCCGGATCGGGCGCCGGCCCCTCGCCCGACCGGCTCTTCCTCGGCTCGGAGGGCACGCTCGGGGTGATCACGGAGGCGTGGATGCGGCTCCAGGACCGGCCACGGTTCAAGGCCTCGGCGTCGGCCACGTTCCCCGACGGCGCCGCCGCGTTCGCCGCCGTCCGGGCCATCGCGCAGGCCGGCCTGCACCCGGCGAACTGCCGGCTGCTCGACCCGGGCGAGGCCGCGCTGGCCGGCGCATCGTCGGGGGAGTGGGTCCTCGTGCTGGGCGTGGAGTCCGCCGTGCACCCCGTGGCGGGCCGCCTGGACGAGCTGACCGAGCTGGCGCGGGCGCACGGGGGACGCGTCGCCGACCCGGCGGGCGGGGGAGACGCGGCCGCGGGCGCCTGGCGCAGCAGCTTCCTGCGCATGCCCTACGTCCGCGACGGGCTCGCCCGGATGAGCGCGCTCGTGGAGACCTTCGAGACCGCCTGCACCTGGGACCGGCTCGAGGAGCTCCACGCGACGGTGCGCGCCGAGGTGGGGGCCGCCGTCGAGCAGGTCACCGGCGCACCCGGCCTGCTCAACTGCCGGCTCACCCACGTCTACCCCGACGGCGCCGCGCCCTACTTCACCGTCCTCGCCGCCGGGCGGCCCGGCGCGGAGGTGGCGATGTGGGACGAGGTGAAGACGGCGGCCTCGGAGGTGCTGGGCCGCCTGGGCGCGACGATCACCCACCACCACGCGGTCGGCCGCGACCACCGCCCCGGGTACGACCGGCAGCGCCCGGAGCCGTTCGCGCTGGCACTGCGGGCGGCGAAGTCGGCCCTCGACCCGGCCGGCGTGCTCAACCCCGGCGTCCTGCTCGACGAGCTGCCCTCCGGTCGCTGAGCGCACCGGGCGGGCCGCCCTGTAGAACGGCTGCATGGCCGAACGCCCCGAACCCAGCGCCTGGACCCGCATGACGCAGGAGGACCCGTCCCACTCGGCGGCGTACGTGCAGCGGTTCCGCACGCTGGCGGAGCAGGGGATGGACCTGGTGGGCGAGGCCCGGCTGGTCGACGCGATGCTGCCGCGCGGCTCCCGGGTGCTGGACGCCGGCTGCGGGCCGGGCCGGGTGGGTGCCCACCTGCACGAGGTCGGCCACCGGGTGGTGGGTGTCGACGTCGACCCGGTGCTGATCGCCGCGGCCGAGCAGGACCACCCCGGGCCGCGGTGGCTGGTCGGCGACCTCGCCGAGCTGGACCTCCCGGCGCAGGGCATCGACGAGCCGTTCGACGCGATCGTCAGCGCCGGCAACGTGATGGCGTTCCTCGCGCCGTCGACCCGCGGCGCGGTGCTGCGCCGGCTGCGCGCCCACATCGCGGCGGACGGCCGGGCGGCCATCGGCTTCGGTGCCGGCCGCGGCTACGCCTTCGACGAGTTCCTGGACGACGCGCGGGCGGCCGGCTGGGCGCCGGACCTGCTGCTCTCGACCTGGGACCTCCGGCCGTTCACGCCTGATTCCGAGTTCCTGGTGGCGGTCCTCCGACCCGCCTGAACGCCGGGCGGTCAGAGGCGGCCGTTGGCGCGCAGCAGGAGGAGCGCCTGCACGGTCCGGTGTCCGCGCCACTCGAGGGCGGCGGCCGGGGACCAGCTGTCGAAGTCGACGGTCCACCCGCCGTCGTCCCGCTGGCCCGCGGCCAGCCGGTCGAGCTCGGCGTCGACCACCCCGGGGGCGAACAGCGACCGGGCCGGGCCACCGGGCAGCGGGGCGAAGTCCAGCGGGCGCATGTGCTCGTCCGGGGCACCCCCGGCCACGTGCAGCAGCCCGTCCGCCGGCACGTGCGGCCGCAGCCGATCGACCAGCTCACCGGCCTCCGGGCGGGTCACGGCCGCGGCGTCGAGGAACCGCACCGCGAAGGCCAGCTCCATGGCGTGCGTGCCGCCGCCGAGCCGGCCGACGGCATCCAGGCAGTACCCGGTCGCCCGGTCCAGCCACGGGTGCCCGGCCACGGTCGGGTCCCCGGCGGCGACCTGGTGCGCCGTCGCGGCGACGACGGCGGTGATCTGCAGCGAGGATCGGGTGGGGTCCGCCCGCACCCAGAACGGCGCGCACCCGGCCGGGTCGGGCACCGGCAGCGCGAACGGCAGGCCGCCGTCGGGCAGGCTCACGGCCGCCAGCCAGTCGCAGAGCTCGCCCGCACGCGGCGTGGTCGCGGGGACGACGTCGGCGAACACCTCCAGGGCGTGCAGCGCGCCGCCCGGCTGGCTGGTCGCCGAGCGCAGGTCGGGCTCCAGCCCCCACCCGTAGCCGCCGTCGGCGTTGCGGTACCCGTCGACGGCGGCCAGCACCGGCTCCGGCGACCCGCCGGCGAACAGCAGCTCGAAGCGACGGCGGTCGAGCACCCGCCCGGCGGTGGCGAGGAAGGCGGCGGCGGCGCCGAGGTCGACGGTCACCGCGCCAGCCTTCCGGAGATCCGGACCTCGCGGGACGGCAGCCGACCTCGCGGTCCACCGCGCGGCCCGCGGACCGACCGCGGGGTCGCCCCCGCACGCGGTGCGGACGGCTGTTTCCCGTGAAACCGCACCGCACCCGCGGGCGGCGCGGTCACCCCGGATCCGTCGACGGTGGCGCCACCCCGAGCGCGATCGTCAGCTCCAGGACCGTCTGCGGGTCCTCCAGCACGGGCCCGTAGAGCTCGCGCAGCTGGGTCATCCGGTAGCGCACCGTCTGCGGGTGCACGAAGAGCGCGGCAGCCACCTGGTCGCGCCGACCGTGGTGGAGCAGCCAGCTCCGCAGCGTCTCGGTGAGCTTCTCGCGCGCGGTCTCCCCCACCGTCGCCAGCGGGGCCAGCGCCCGGGCCCGGAGGTCGGCCAGCGCCTCCTCGTCGGCACGCAGGACCAGCTCCGCCAGCCGCGCATCGGTGTCCAGCGGCCCGTCGTCCTCCGCGACGACGTCCAGCCGCAGCGCCCGCAGCGCCCGGCCGTACGAGGCCTGCACACCCCACCACGGCCGGGCGGGGCCGACCACGGCGCGACGACCCGCCAGACCGCGCAGCAACGCGCCGCGGGCGGCGCCCTCCGCGTCCGGGACCAGCAGCACCGACAGCTCCCGCGGGGCGTCCGTCCCCGGCAGGTCCTCGGTCGCGACCAGGGTGCGGGGGTCCAGGGAGACCAGAGCTCCCCGCACGCGCCCCTCGGGCAGCAGCACGGCGGTCAGCGTGCGAGGCGGGGTCCACTCGGCGCGCTGCGCCATCTCGGCGAGCTCGGCGTGCGGGCTGCCGGTGAGCAGCCCGCGCGCCAGCCGCTCGCGGAGGCGCTGGCGCTCGCGACTGCTGGACGCGAGCTCGTCGGCGTGGCCGGCGACGCTGGCGGCGGAGAGCCGGTCGATGTAGGCGAACACCAGCTCGGCGAAGCGGGCCAGCGACATGGGGTCCAGCCCGGCGCGGACGGCGGTGGCGCTCATGTCCCGCCACGAGACGCGTGCGCCCACCCGGTATGCGGCCAGCAGCGCGTCCATCGACCGGCCGCTGCGCGCCTCTCCGCGCCCCAGCGCGTAGGCGGCCTCGACGACGGGCCCGCCCGGGGTGCCGGCGTCCACGCCGCCCCCGTCGACGGCGACCTGCAGGAACCCCCGCAGCGCCATCTCGACCGCGGTCGAGATCTTCCGGCCCATCGGGCCGAGGAAGGCGTCGGCGTAGCTCGGGACGCCCACGATGATCTCCTCGACGGCCCGCTCGGCCACCGCCGGCAGATCGGCGCGCATCGCCTCCGCCACGGCCTCCGGGAACGGTGCAGGGTCTACCGGCATCACGGCTCCTTTGTTCTCAGGGAACAGAAGCTACCGCCCGATTCACGTCCACGGCACAGGTATTTGGTCGCCCGGCTGGGAAAGCTCAAGACCATGACCGCAACCGCTCCGCGCCCCGCCGCGCCACGCCCGCCGGCGCGGAGCGCGCTGCGCGACCGGGTGCTCAAGTTCGCCGAGCTGGCGACCACCCCGCTGCTCCCGGTCGACTACCTCGACCTGTTCGACCCGCTCCGCTCCGGGGCCGCGCTGCGCGGCCGGATCGAGGCCGTCCACCGGGAGACCCGGGACGCCGCCTCGATCGTCATCCGCCCGGGACGCGACTGGCTGCCGCACGTGCCCGGCCAGTACGTGCGCATCGGCATCGACATCGACGGCGTCCGCCAGTGGCGCGCCTACTCGATCACCTCGGTGCTCGACCGCGCCGACGGCTGCTTCACCATCACGGTCAAGGCCATCCCGGACGGGAAGGTCAGCAACCACCTGGTGCACCGGGTGCAGCCGGGCACGGTCGTCCAGCTCGACCAGGCCACCGGGGAGTTCTGCCTGCCCGAGCAGGTGCCCGCGAAGGCCCTGTTCGTCACCGCCGGCTCCGGCATCACGCCGGTCATGGGGATCCTGCGCAACTCCGTGGACCGGCTGGCCGACACCGTCCTGGTGCACTCCGCGCCCACCGCCGAGGACGTCGTCTTCGGCGAGGAGCTGCGGCGGATGGCCGCCGAGGGCCGGATCCGGCTGATCGAGCAGCACACCGACAGCGCCGGGATGCTCGACGCCCGGTCCATCGCCGAGCTCGTGCCCGACCTGCACGAGCGCGCCACCTGGGCGTGCGGCCCGGTGGGCATGCTCGAGGCGCTCGAGGAGCACTGGGCGTCGGTGGGGATCGCCGACCGGCTCTACACGGAGCGCTTCCGGCCGCGCGTCCTGGTCACCGGCGAGGGCGGCACGGTGTCGTTCACGAAGAACGGCACGACCGTCGAGGCCGACGGCGCGACGCCGATCCTCGACGCCGCCGAGGAGGCCGGGGTGCTCATGCCCAGCGGCTGCCGGATGGGCATCTGCTACGGCTGCGTGCTGCCCCTCCGCGAGGGCGCCGTCCGCGACCTGCGCAACGGAGAGATCACCACCGCGGAGGACGTCGGCGACGGCGTCCTCATCCAGACCTGCGTCAGCGCCGCCGCCGGCGCCTGCGCCATCGACCACTGACCCAGCCCCCCGACCGAGGAGCGCACACGATGACCGTCCTGCAGAAGAAGCCCGAGAACCCGATCGCCCACCTCACGCCCGAGGACGTCGAGCTCATCGGCAAGGAGCTCGACACCATCCGCCAGGAGGTGCGCGACAGCCTCGGCGAGGACGACGCCAAGTACATCCGCACGGTCATCGACGTGCAGCGCAAGCTCGAGCTGGGCAGCCGCGCGGTCCTGCTGTTCTCCAAGTTCCCGCCGGCCTGGGTGCTGGGCACCGTGGGGCTGTCGGTCGCCAAGATCCTCGAGAACATGGAGATCGGGCACAACATCCTGCACGGCCAGTGGGACTGGATGCGCGACCCGAAGATCCACTCCACGACGTGGGAGTGGGACATGGCCAGCCCGGCCGAGCAGTGGAAGCACTCGCACAACGAGCTGCACCACACGTACACGAACGTCGTCGGCAAGGACAACGACCTCGGCTACGGCATCATGCGCGTCGACGAGGACCAGAAGTGGGTGCCGCTGTACCTGGCGCAGCCGCTCTGGAACTTCATCAACGCCTGCTTCTTCGAGTACGGCATCGCCGCCTACGACCTCGAGCTCGGCAAGAACCTGGCGACCAAGAAGCGCCGGCAGAACCCGAAGTTCCGGGCCGACGCCAAGAACGTGCTGAAGAAGATCCGCAAGCAGATGACCAAGGACTACGTCGTCCACCCGCTGCTGTCGGGCCCGTCGTTCGTGCCCACCCTGGCCGCGAACTTCACCGCCAACGTGGTGCGCAACCTGTGGTCGCACTCGGTGATCATGTGCGGGCACTTCCCCGAGGGCGTCGAGACCTTCGAGAAGACCTCGATCGACGGCGAGACCCGCGGCGAGTGGTACCTGCGCCAGATGCTGGGCTCGGCGAACATCTCGGGCAGCAAGGCCATGCACATCATGACCGGCAACCTGAGCCACCAGGTGGAGCACCACCTGTTCCCCGACATCCCGAGCAACCGGTACGCCGAGATCGCGCCGAAGGTGAAGGACATCTTCGACCGGTACGGCCTGACCTACCACTCCGCCCCGCTGTACAAGCAGGTCGCGAGCGCCTGGCACAAGGTCATCCGGCTCTCGCTGCCCAACGGCTGGCTCGCCGAGACGACGCCGAAGAACGCCCCCGCGCAGGTGGTCAAGCTGGTCCGCATGACCACCGGCGGCAAGAAGGTCCGCCGCCAGCTGATGCGCCAGGCCGCCGCCTGAGCCCCGCGCAGCGCTGAACGCCCGAAGCCCAGAACCGTCGTGGTTCTGGGCTCCTGGCGTTCAGCGGTCAGCGCCTCACCCCTGGCCGGGCACGTCGAGCGACCGCAGCGAGTCCGGGTAGCTGATCGGCACCTCCCGGACAGGCCAGTCGGCGTCGGGATCCACGACCTCGCCCCGGCCAGGAAGGCGGCGACCTGCCCCTGCGCCTGCATCGCGGCCGCGCAGCGGGAGCTGCTCCTCGAAGAACCAGCGGTTGGCGTCGGGGCTGTTCGACGCCCACCCCGCGACGTGTAGCCCGGCCCCCATCCCCGCCGGCCGGCCACCAGACGGCGCGAGGCCCAGGACCGATGCGATGCGGTCCTGGGCCTCGAGCACATGCTGTGTGGGCCGACGCGGAACTGTCACCGCCCGCGACAGGATGCGACACCGGTGACAGTGGCGTGTCGTTTATCCACAGGGCCGGTGACGGGTGCTGTCGTCGTGACACGAGCACCCTCAACAGGCGAATGACCAGGGGCTCCTCCGCTGCACCCGCTGACGTTGGAGGGCGACTGGGCCTCACAGCCACTTCTTTGCCATGGCAAGGGCGCCTCTAGCCACATTGAGATAGTCCTCGCGACGACGGTCCTGCGGTGGAAGGACCTCCATCTTGTCCAGCAGTTGGCCAGCATTGAGTAGCGCAGCGGCGGCCTGACCCGCAGCCGCGCGCTTCTTCGGAGCGCGCGCCTGGGTCTGCTTCTGCATCCGCGCGGTAAGGGAGCCCAACTTCTTGCGAAGTGCTTCCGCTTCGTACCGGTAACGATCAGCCCGACCCCGCGCCAGGAATCCGATCTTCGGCGTTGAAGACGCGGAGCGCGCTGCGAGCGCATGACCAGCCTTCGTGATGGGTGCAACGTCGCCGGTGCTATCGAAGAGAAAGAGGGCGATGCCAGTGTTGTTGGCGTACGTGAGGGCCTGCTGCGTGTAGTCGATTGCGTAGAACAGCGCTTCGGCTTGGTGTGCCGTTGCCACGCGGTGCAGTGCCTGCACAGCGGGTCTGCCTGTCTTGGACCATTGGAACTTGACCTGGGCCACCGCGCCGGTGGCCCAGACATCGATCCCACCATCCGCGCCCGTGGCGGTGACACGCGCGTCCTCGAAGCCGAGCCGTCGCATGTGTGAGGCAGCCAAGCGTTCGGCGTCCTGCCATGTCTTGATGACCGCGTTCGGCGCCGGGTCAACACCGGCAGCGCGGTGCACGGAGATGTAGACCCCTGGGGCAAGCGGTCTCCCGGGCTCCTGGCCCTCATCACGCCGGGAAGTCACTGGCTGTCTCCTGAGACGCCGTCAATCTGCGCTATGCTCACGTTCCTATCTTGACGACGCTTGGTACGGCCCGCGGCCCGTATGGGAGTCAAGGCTGTTGGAGTGATGCGGCGGCAGGGGTATGGCGTCGAGGGCGCTCCACTCGAAGGTCGCGGATCTTGGATCCGACCCCGCCTGAGGCCGTGAAATCACGCTTGCTCCGCTTTCCAGTGACGGTCATCCGACCGCGTCTATCAGGCGTTCCGCCACCACCGAAGCATCGACGACCCACATGGAGCGCCCCTCGGCGGGCCTCTCGGTGAACGACAATCCGTCGAGCGGGACGAGCCACCCTGACGACTCGGTCGACGTCAACGCTGGGCGATCCCGGAGGTACCCCAGTAGTTGGGACAGACCGGCCGCGAGATACGAGGCTGATCGCGAAGCCTTCAGTTCAAGCACGATCGCGCGCGCGGGCTTCCCGTTCAGCAGCACTTCACAGACGATGTCTGGCCGTGTTCCAGCGCTGCTTATGGCATAGTGAGTGAGCGCATCGTTTAACTCCGATGGCGCAGTCGACGGGGGCCACGCTTGGTACCAGATACGGATCTCGCGCCCATCCGTCCTGCTTCGGTAAGAGGCGAAGGGGCCCCGTCCACCGATAAGCAGACTCGGACGGTCCACCCGCACGTACGCAGCCTCGAAGTGCCGACAGATGCGGAGGACAACGGCGATCTCGAATAGTTGCCAATCGCGGGACGGCTCGAAGTAGCGCTCGCATAGCGCCTTGACCACATCGGCTGGGTCTGGATCGATGAGGAGTCGCCGCAGGTAACGAGTCGCAGTCGCGACGCGCAACCGATAGAAGCCGCCGCGATCCGCGTTCAGCCGGGGGTACACGGCGTCTCCCGGCCATGTAGCAGGAACAGACTCCAGCCAGGCCGTCCTGCGCTTGGCGCGAACGGTCTCCGAGGTCTCTCGGATCTCACGAAGCCACGGAGCAGAGGCATCTCGGTCAGCCGTACCGGCCACGTCCGCGCGCTCTTGGATTGTGGCAAGTAGCCACGAAAGCGCGCGGTTCTCGTCGATGTCGAACACCCGGTTTGCGGGGCGCGTCACCCAGACATCGCCAAGTGGGTTTGATGTCGCTCGGTACCGGACTGTCGCCGCCCAGTCGATCGCAGACGTAACCGCCCGGGTCGCGACACGCGGCCGGACCGATGACGTAAGCGGTCGGCGCAACCCCAAGGCAAGGTCGTCCATTAAGGCGCGGACAGGCGCCGACAGGACAGCATGCGTCGCAATGACTCGGCGTAGGTCCCCCGCCGGAAGATTTAGTAGTTCTGCTGCAGCGTTGACGGGCCCAGCACGTTCAACTGATGCTCCGCTCAGGAATGCGGGGAGGTTTGCAAGGACTTCGTCGAGGAGACCCGCCCGTACCTCCACGGCCAAGGAGGTGTCGACGTAACTCACGACAGGGCGACTTCTTCGAGCGCTTCTACGAGTTGTGCCCGGGCGTCAGCATCGAGCGACGGCAGGCTCTTGTCGAGCAGCGCAACCAGGGCCTTACCGTCGGCGGGCGGTGCCCCTTCGTACTGCGGCACAACTAGTAGGCGGATACCAGCGGCGAGCGCTGTCGTTGCCACGTCGAACGAAGGTGCACCGCTGGCGGTGGGAGCCGACGCTTCGACGACGAATCGAGCCACATCTTGTGCGATGGCGGGACCGATCGGCACGGGGCCGCTGCAACAGACGTTCAGCAGCGCCTCGGCGATCGGCTCTCGGTCCTGCTCGGGGGCTTCAGCGAGCCACGCAGTCAGCAAGTTGCGGTACTCGTCCTCCTTTGGAAGAGGGACGTCAATAACGGCGAATCGACGGAGGAATGCAAAGGAGAGTCTAAAAAGGCTTGCCTTGTCTGAGACGTTCAGCGTTCCGATCAACCGCCACGAGCCGGTCAGTGGATACGTGGCAGCGCTGCCCTCACGCGACGCAACCCACTCAATCGCTACTGACATGCCGTCATCCGTATACGGGAGGATCGACCGGCGTCCCGCGGCGGCGCTGTCGCCACCCGACAAGACTGTGAAGAGTGGACCGAACGCCTTATCGATGTCCGCTCGGTTGACCTCGTCGATTAGTAGCCAGTGGCCGTCTCGTAGCGCTCGCAGAACGACGCCCGGGGTGAAGCGGAGGTTGCCGCTCTCGGTGGGGATGTATCCACCGATCGTGTCGAACGTCGTCCAGTCGGCTGTTGCGGTCGTGACAGAGTAGTTCACTGCGCCGACGACTGCGCGGCAAAGCGCTTCCCCAAGCGTGGTCTTCCCCGACCCTGGTGGGCCGCCGAGCAGCAGGTGCTTTCCCGCCCGCAGGGCCGTGACCGCGGCAGCAATCACTTCTCGGTCGATGGAGAACCCCTCCGGCAGGGAGGCGACTACCGCTTCGACGGATAGACCGGCCAACGTCGCGGCATCGTCGACCTCGGTGCTCCCATCTGACGCGGGCTGGTCGACCTCCTGTTTCTGGACGTCTGCTGGTAACGGCTTTTTCGCGAGGGCAAGCGCCTGGGTAATCTTGACGCTCAACAAGCGGTAACGGTCATAGAAGCGGGTGTAGTCGTCGATGGCCAGCACGCGATCGTCCTCATCCAGGAATCCTCGGATCTGTGACATCGCTGCTAGAGCCTGCCGCGGCGCGAACGGATCATTCGCCGACGCTCGTCGCTGCGCGTCCTCCAGGAGGGCTAGAGCCGACTCCGGGGACTGAGCGATCGGAGCATGCGCCGGAACCAGTGCTCCGCTGGGTTCGGCGCTGCACAGTCCCGGCATCATGGCTCGGGTCACAAGGAACGCCATATCTCCTTCGCGTGGGTGCCGCCCCGCCGCCGTCAGCCGGGTGACGGCATCCTCTGGCGTCTGCGCGTCGACGAGCGAGAACCGCCGGAGGAGATGGTCCCGGTCCGTCGTTCTGCCTGCCGCCCGGACGGCGGCGACGAGACCGTCTCCATCAATCTCTTGGATATGCCTTCCCCTGCCAACCGTGCCCTTGAACTGGGCCGCGATAGCATCCGGCAAGGCGCGCAGGCGAAGGAACTCCTGTGTGCTGATTGGCTCATCGAGGTCTTCGACGTCGACGGAGACACGGACCATTGGTTCGCCGGAGGCGTCATCGTCATGTGGCGCGGTGACGACCCGGAGCACGTAGGGAACGGCACCCTTGCCGCCTTGGATCAACGTCTCGTATGCAGCCACGATCGTGTCGAAGTCGACTCCGAGGTTCTCGCAGTAGGCGCGTTGTGTTGCGGCGTCCTCCTCGCCGTACACCGCGTCCTGAGCGAACTTTGCGACGAGGAAGTCGCCTGGCTGCATGCGGCCAATGAAGTCAGCCTCGCCGGTCTGCCGCTTCCAGGCTATGAAGCCTTGATCGATCTGCGCGAAGACGCGGCAGTTCGTCGACATCACAAAGGTGGCCACGCGGACAACGTAACCGGGCGGGGTGAAGAGAGCCGCACACGACCCGCACTACGCCGTTCCTCACGACCACCGGCCGTCTGGACGCCCCGGCTGGACGCCCAGGCGGCGGCGTAGCACCGCCTCGACACGGGAGCGGACGCCGGGTCTTGTGCGCCCGTCCGCCGCGGAGATGCTGGCGCGACCTCCGGCAATCGGCCAGGGGGTCGTGGCGATCCCCCGCTATTACGCGCCTCGTCGCGCGACGGACGACACCGCCGTGACCGTCATCTTTGACGCTCGCGACGTGGACAACCCCGACGCAACCGGCTGGGCACCGGACATGGAGCCCACGCCACTCACGACGCCGAAGCAGACGGCGCCCTCTCACCCGACGCCCCCGGCTGGACGGGCATGCGCGAGGACGCCCAGGCGGCGATGCATCCACGCGCGGTGGCATCTTCAGCGACCCGGGAACGCCTAGAACATGACCGGTTCCCTGCGACGCCTCGCTAGCCCGCTGACCCTCGTAGGCGCGCGCCGCTCCAGGCTGCTTCGACGTCGTCTAGCGTCACGATGCGGCGCCGAACGCCCTTCATCGTGCGTCCGACGCTTTGGCCAGTGGATACCAGCCCCATCATTTCCTGATGCCCCGGGTCGCCCGGCATTAGGGTCCGATACCTGTATGTTTTATGGTCCGCCTGCACGACGACAATGACAGGCCGACCACTGGCGGGATAGTCGGGTTTCGGCGAGCCGAAGTCGAACTCGATACGCGAGTTGCGGTTGCTCTCAGGATAGACCAGTTCGCGACTATGCCGTGCGAGCAATCTCCCGTCCGCGCCGACCTTCTCCAGCGTGATGGATCGCTGGTCGTCCGCCTTAAGCCCGAAGAACAGTCTCGCCACGTCGACATTAAAATGGACCTGGTGCCACCGGCCGCCCGCTCCAGGGACCATCGCGACGAGGCATGGTTCAGTCCCCGTCAGTAGGTCGAGGCCACCAAGTACCATGTTTGATCTCCTGTCATCAGCGTGGCAAAGCCATCAGTTCATCGTACGGAAGCACCGTCTTTCCGGTTGACTTCTTCGTCGGCGGCTTCGCGACAATGATGACGTACTCGTGCACGTTCTTGAAGAGGAAGTTTGGCGGGTACGGGTAACTCCCAAAGATCGGTCGCTGCCCGTTCGCTGAACCCCACCTACCGCCAGTGCCGTCCTTGTTCCAGATGATTTCGTTGATCAGGACGAAGCCCAACTGGCGCAGCAGTATCACGAGGTCCGTCGCGAGTGGGAATGTCAGCAGGCCATGATCCGTGTGTTGATTCACGTTTGCCGTGTTGACACAGAACTTACGGCCCGGCGCGAGCACGCGAAAAACCTCAGCGAAGGCTGGCCGCAGCGACTCGATGAAGGACAAGTACCCAGGCATGTTTCCTAGGTTCGCTTCGCCGTCGCCGTAATCCGCCTTGTTCCAATACGGCGGACTCGTTATAGCGAGCCCAACGCTCTCGTCAGCAAGGTCCAACCGACGTGCATCGCCGAGAGTCGGCGTGAACCGATAGCCCGAGCCGTTGAGCGCCGCCTTCTCGCGCAACATGCGGTCGTAATAGGGCTGACTCTGGTCAATGCAAATCCCGTGGCGGTCAAGTTCCGCCGCAACCACACCAGTCGTTCCTGTCCCACCAAACGGGTCGAGCACGATCTCGTCGACAAAGGAGAACAACTTGATGAGCCGACGCGGGATCTCGGGGGGGAAGACGGCGGGGTGTTCAGCGTCCGAGACGTTGGCGATGCTCCAGACCGTCTTGGTGTACTCCCGCCACTCCTCCTTTGTCAGGGCGCTCGCCGCGCGCTGCTCCGGGGTGACTACTAGGCTCACTGGGCTCTCTCTCGGTTCTGGGACGTTCGGGTTCTGGGACGGTCCACCGCCATCAGCGCGCCATGCCAGCGCGACAAGTGTCCCGTGTCGAGCGCAGGAAGCAGTCCGCGACACTCGATGTCAATCTCGTCGAGGAGGGCGGCCTCCGGCCAGGTCGGGTAGGCAACAGTAGTCCTTCCGCCGTTGCGGCTGATGACAGGTTGTTGCGACGCTGCCTTCCAAAGCCGGTCGCCGATTTCCGCCAACGCGGCAGTAGAGGCCGCGTTGTTTGGCCACGGCAGCAGGCTGGTAAGTCGTTGTGTGACGTGGAAGCCGTCACCTGTCACGTGCCATAGCCACATCGCAAGACGGCTTGACATCAGCGCGTAAGCCGCCGCTGCCTCGGTGTCCGTCGTGAACCTCAAGATGAGAAACGGGTTTGCACTGTCATGTCCATCTGCCACGGCGCGCGAGGGTTCCCGCATGACGTTCAGGAAGTTGTAGGCGGTCGGCGCGATGGCGAGTTCGGCTGTCTCCATGGCGACCTCGGCTAGCGGCGCAGTGAAGCGCGCCGCAAGGACTTTTCCAAGTCCGCCTTGCGACGTTATGCAATCCGCGAAAAGTCGTTGCTCCCAATCCGACCCGATCTTCGGGATGAGCGACGGCACTGTGGGCATGTCGGCGACTGAGACCCTCATCAACGATCCCAGGGCCGCGTTTCGGCTATGGCTTGTCCATCTCGTGAGGGGGGTCGCCACCACGTCGCGAGGTGCCGAACGATCGAGTAGAACGATCGCGTTGCGAGTCTTGATGTCATCGCCGAACAAGGCGTCGGGCGCGCGATCGAACGATAACATCTGCAGTCGTCCGCCTGTGGCAGTTAGCGATTCACGCAGTTCGGGATACGGCGATTGCGTTGACGCTACAGGTGCGAGCGGTAGGACGACTGCCATCCGACCGGATGACGAAAGCAACTGGAGCGACAACTCGACGAACATTGACGACACGTCTCGGGCGCCCTTAGTTCCCGTCACTGGTCGGAGAGTCGCTACGTGGTGCCGCGGCGCGGAGGCCGACAGGGGTGCGTAGGGCGGGTTCGCGATGATCCGCTCGACACCGGACGCGAGCGCCTCCGGGAAAACGTCGTCGAGGCGCCACGGGCCATGCACGCCCAAGGGTCCGGCTTCCGGCTGCGGTACTCGGGCAGTGCCAACCGGCAAGCCCTCCTGTGAATGTGGCGCTTCTGGCCTCGCCGTCGCGATCATCAGCGCATCACCGGTCGCGAGGTTCTTTCGAAACCGATGCCAACGTACCCACGGCGGGTCTCCCGACGGGTGGACCCGTAGGTCGGCGGCAGTTAGAACGAACGAGGCCGCCTCTGCCGCGAACGGGTCGATGTCGACACCGAGGAGGGTTGGGGTGCTGTGACCGCACTCCGCTGATGCGAGTAGCGCCGCCCGCAGGAAGACGCCGCTGCCACATGCCGGGTCGACCCAGCACTGCCGCGACGAGTCGTCGAGGTCCAGAATCTCTTTGACCATGAAGTAGGCAACATCTCCGGGCGTGTAGTACACGCCACGACGCTTCCGCCGGTGCCGCTCGGGCAGCACGTCGGCGTCACGGAGGGCGTCGCGCCTAGTGGCGGCGGCCATGGGATCCAGCAAGTAGGGCATGAGTGCATGGATCGCTTCAGAGTCGAGGGAACCCATCGCGGGCCGCAGATCCACCTCGGTTTCGTTGAGGGCGGTCACCGAGCCGCCCGTCCAGAACCACTCGTGCGCGGCCACGATCCCCTCATCGGCGGATGAAGCACCGACCGCTGCGCAAGTCAGCCACTCGCCGATCAGCGCCCACGCCGAGCGCAGCGATCCGTCAGCCCCGGGAGGTACGTAACCAAGGCCCGCACGATGAGGAGCGAAGCGGTCGCCGAACGTGGAGTCGCTGCTTAGGTCTTGGAGCCGTACCGCTGCCTGCCGGAGCCGATGCGCCACGCGTTCGACGGTGGTGACGAGCGGTCGGCCAGGGCTGGGTGACGACAGGTGCACCCACTCCGGAACCGCGCCCCCAGCCACGCAATGAACTTAGATGCCGACTCCGACAGTTTCCCGTTACGCCACGACTGGGCGGTCAGGCGACGGAGGAGCACGCTCGGCTGGTTGTAGAGCCGTCGGGACGTGGCAGCGCCCCTGAGAGGCGGCCAGGACCAGGGGCTGGTGGATCGGCGGGGGCTCGGGGAACTCGCTAGAAATCGGCTCGGCCTGGTCCCGCGCCCGGGCGGTCAGGCACTGGTTGGTGTCCCACCGCACAACGCCCGCACTAGCGACTCGCACAAGCCATCCGTCGCTGCAGCGGGGTATGCGACCGTGGCCCTTGACACCGACTTCAAGAAGTCGCGGGCCGCAGTGCGGTCGGCGTTGCGCGCCGCAGGCATCACCGAGGTCATCGAGAAGGTTGTCGCCAGGATCCTGCCCGCGGTGGTGTAACGGGTGGCGGCGCCGTGTCCGGGGCGTCCCGCCGACTTGGCGCGAGAGCCGCCGCGGCCGGTATTAGCGTGCGCGATGCCTGGCCCCAGGGTGGATGGCCGCATCCTGGGGCCGGGTGTGCTCCGCGCCGGACTGGTACGAGGCTGACCGCCACGCTGCATCGGTTGTACGTCTTGTCGGCTTCGTACTCGACCAGGGCGGCATGCCGGTGCCGCCAAACGGGTCACTTGGGCCACAGTCGACTCGCCAGAGGAAGGCGGGATGTCCCCCGAGGGGGTGAATGTGGCCTGTCAGTGGGCTCCTGCGTTGACCGCCAACAGATTCGAACATACGTTCCCCTTCCGCCCGGCAGGCGTTTGCCGTGCGGGCCGGGTCTCCGGCGCCTTCGACCAGTTTCGCCGTCCTCCTCTGCCCGTCCCTGCAGTTGATTGGAGTGGAAGATGGTTGCCCGTCGGTCCCCTGAGTTCGCCGCTGTGCTCCTCATCGCGGAGGAAGCGTTCCCGTTCGATCTCAGGGTGTGGAAGCACGTCGACGCTAGGCGCCAAGAGGTCGACTTCGACCAGATGCTCAGCGAGACCACGTTCTCCTCGCAGGAGCGGTTGATGCTGGAGATTGCCGCCAGCCTGTGGTCGAGCAGCACGCACCCGACGATTCTGGGGGTGGTCGCAGAACGCCTTGGGGACGACTGGCTGGAAGTGCTGCTCCGTGCGCTGGCGGCATCGCGCAGCGCGCGGGTGCGTGCCAGATCGGCCATCGGATCCGTCCCGTAGCAACTCGCGGTGATGCCGCACGAGAAGGCCCAGGGTCAACAAGGGTTCGCGAGAGGAGATGGTTTGGGCGGTCGTCGCTTGAGGATTCCGGATGACCCGGAGGCTCGGGCCTACCTGTACATGGGTTGGGACAAGCGGTTCGGCCACCTCCCTTGCGGGCGGGACGGTTGCGCAGACTGTAAGGCGACCTTGGACGAGACCAAGGCCCTCTTCGAGCGCTTCCCCATACGGGCCTACTCCCACCCTGCGGAGGAGCCCGCGCGCAGCCTCCTCGTCGCCTTCTACACGGATCCTGTGGGTTCAGGATTCGACCGGGCGCGGATTCCCTGAGGGGGCCAATCCTCGACCGCCCGGCGGCGACTGCGGGGGGCCATGGCGCCGAGAGGCATGGTCTGTGCGCGGCCAGAAGGGTCCCCGCAGGGACAGGTTCGCGTCGTACGCCGCGTCCAGCAAATCCTTTAGCGCACGCTGATACTGACGGGCATTGTCGGGAGTGAACGGCTCTGCTGCGAGATGCCCCCACGTTGTGTGAGCCGAGAGCAACCCTGAGACGGCCTCTCGTAGGTCTGCGAGCAGGTCGGCGTCGATGTAGAGCCCCGAGCGGCCATGGGTGTATCCGGGGCCTTCCCAGTGAGGCTCCTGGCGCAACTGGCTCCGGCGCACGGCAGCAGATCGGCGAGTCTCGTTGCGCTTCCTCCACGCCTGCTTGATGGCCGCCTGTCGACAGTCTTTGCAGTACGGGCTCCGACCGCGGTCCGGCAGCAGGAGTGCCAGACAGTCGACGCACCGTGCGTTGCCGTTGACGTCGATGGCCGGTGCACCCCGAGAGCCACCACGGAGCGGCTTATCACCTGGCGTACGGATCTCGGTGCCATCCGGCGCCACGTGTCTGATCGGAAGTGTCATCGGTATCGCTCACCTGACTGGCATGCAGACGTTGAGCCAGTAGGGCACTCCGCCTGCGGAAATGCGCTCACCGCCTGAACCCGCCGCACTCGCTGCACCCCATAACCTACGTGTCATCGGTTGAGCCACAGGTCAGAACCAACCCGAGACCTTCTGATGGCCTACTCGTGACTGAAGACCTCAACCTCGGCCCTGCCGCTCAGCGTGGCGCACGGCGTTCACCCGATGGGGGGCCTGCGTCCCCCGCAGGCGTGACGACTAACAGCCGCTCGCTGAGCGATACCGATGATCCAACCTATGACTCGATCAGCGGTGCCAGCGTTGAGGCTGCGCGGGCCGTCCGGCGCCACCTCGCCATCGTGCCCTCCCTTGCACCGACTGCGGCGGAGGCACGCCCGGATCGTCTGGACGCCACTGCAGAACCCGCGCTTCGACGCGGCGGTGTCGCTGTGATCGGGCCAAGCCGCGTGCTGCGCGCTTCGCTGTCAGGCCGGGACGGCTCGGACCTCGGGGTCCTGACCCACGCTCTGGTGACGACACACGCGCCGTTGCTGGCAACCGTGCCTCCCGAGGAGTTGCTCGGGCGGATGCACGGGCTGGCCCGGAACTTGCTGGACGCCAACTGGAACCGTCGCCGCGTGGTCGCGGCGGAGGCAGTGAGCCTCGCCCACAAGTACCTGACGCGGCTCGCTCCCACCGCGCCTTGGCGGCTGCTTGCTGTCGAGTACCAGACCGGCGACGGAACCGTCGACCTCGCCTGGGAGCACGTCGAGAGCGGCCGGGTGCTCTTCGACGAGTTGAAGACCTCCCGCATCGCCACGCGGAAGGTGCCCGAGGGCTGGCTGCACCAGGCCCGCCGCTACGCCGCAGCGGGGGCGGCCCAGCACCCGTCCCTGTTCACGGGCGTGCGACTGCTGCCGTTGAACCGCATGCACCTCGCACGATTCGTCGGCCTGAACGGTCTGACTGCCCGACTGTCCCCGACGACCTTTGAACCACTCCGCGAGAAGGGCGGTGTCGCGTGATGGCCTCCACCAAGGTCGTCAAGAACCCGGAGTTGGAGCGGTCCGTGCTGACGACTCTCCTGCGGCTCCAGAAGGAGAACGGATTTGTGAGCAACCAGGACGTCGCCAAAGCAGCGGCGGCACTCGAATGTTCGACCCGCCGGATCCGTCGGATGATCCAGCGCGGCTACGTGCAGGCCCCTCGCACGCCGTGGAAGCCGAACGACGACCTCACCGTGCAGTTGATGCGCCACAAGGGCTCCGTCGCCAAGTTGCACGACCAGATGTGCCAGAAGGGCGAGAACCCCGGCATCGGAGTGCGCACGATGCAGCGCTACTTCGCCACGCAGTACGACCAGCGGCTCCTGACCGGAGCGCGCGGGGGCTACGAAGCCTTCCGGGCAAGCCTGCCGACCCTGGAGAGGCACGTCGAGTCCCGCAACGACGAATGGGCTATCGACCACACGCTGCTGCCGGTGTGGGTCCGGCTGGACGACGGCTCGGTCGTCAAGCCGTGGATGACCACGGTCTTGGACGCCGCCACGCGCATGGTGATGGCCTTCACGATCAGCCCGTACAACCCGACCACCGAAGAGTCCGTGGAGACCGTCGCACTAGCGGCGGAGGGCTTCATCACGGAGGACGGGATCTTCGTTGGCGGCCAACCTCAGATGCTCCACTCCGACCGCGGGAGTGACCTGGTCACCCGCGCGATGACCGTGGGACTCATCGAACAAGGGACGGGCCGTTCGTTCACCGAGGCGTACACCCCTCAGCAGAACGGCAAGATCGAGCGCTGGCACCGCACCATCAAGAGCGAGGTGCTGCCACTGCTCCCCGGCTACGACCGCAGCGACTACCAGCCACGCGACCCGCGGCGCGAACCGCAGCCGGTCGTGACCTCCGCGGGCCTGCTGCCCATCCAGGCGTTCCAGCACGAGATGTTGAAGGCGCTGCGCGACTACAACTTCGACCGGCCCCACCGCGCCCTGGGCGGTAGGACCCCCTACGCCGCTTGGTGCGCCGACGACGCACCCGTGGTGCAGGGCGATCCGCAGGCGATCCGCGCGTCGATGACGCAGGAGATGACGCGCGTTGTCGACCGTGCCCGCGTCCAGTGGGACAACCGGTTCTACCAACTGTCGACGGACCGGGTCCTGGAGGGGCACGACCCCGAAACGGGCGAGGCGATCCTCGGGCTCCCCTGGCGCAGCATCGTCGAGGGCCGCGCAGTGATCCTGCGGTTCCTGCCGACCCGAGTCGAGTTCGTCGAGGTCTACACCCAAGAAGGCGACTACATCGGCCGGGCCCACTGGACCCGTTACCTCGATGCCGCCGAGGCAGCCCAGGGATCCGCTGACCGTCGTGGGGCCATCCGGACCTTCCGGACGGCGCTGGAAGAGATCGCGGAAAGCGACGCCACCGCCGTGGAAGCCCACAAGGCTGCCGCAACCGCCACAGAGCCGACCGCGGACGACAACACCTACGGGGCACGGCCAACGACGACCCGGCGCAAGAAGGCCGAGTCGCCGAGCACGACCCGCCGCAAGGCTTCCGAACGTGCGCGTGAGCGCACCCAGTTCGAAGTCCTCGGCAACACCGTCGTCGCCCGGACCGGCACCGACGACCTCGACTTCTGACCTCTACCGATCGGAGACCCTCATGACCAGCCAGACCACCGCAGTGACCCCCATCCTCAGCCGGGCCGGGATCCTGCCGCCGCTCCCCGGCAATGTCGGCCAGACGTTCGCCCTCCAGAAGGCCGTCGCAGCCTTCCGCATCATGGACGCGGAACTCGACATCACCTGCTTCGACGGCCCCGCAGGCACCGGCAAGACGACGGCATGCGCGTACGCCGCCGCGGAATCCCGCCGCACCTGGCGGTACTGCATCCTGCCGCTGCGCGCCAACCCGAAAGACTTGACCGCCAAGGTCTACGAGGCCGTGTTCCAGCGCTCCGCGCGCGGCACCGAACGCCAGATGACCAACATGCTCGTCGACCGCCTGTGCGAGGGCGGCATCGGCCTGATCGCCGACGAGGTCCACCACGTCGGCCTGGCCGGTGCCCAGCAACTGCGCTACCTGTGGGACCAGGCCGCCCGGCAGAGCGCGCCCTTCCCGATGCTTCTCGTCGGGTGCGATGTGCGACGCGAACTGGAGAAGGCCGACGAAGTCCGCAGCCGCGTTGCCCGGTGGGTCTCCTTCGACGTCATCACCGACCTCGAAGACGTCCAGGCGATCGCCGCGGCGCAGCATCCGCGCCTCGCCGCGACCAAGCCCGAGGTGATCGAAAGGATGAACGAGCGGGTCGCGCGACGGAGCATCCGCACGTGGCACCAGATCGGCAAGCACATCGCGTACCTCCCGAGCACCGACCCGTCGGGCAAGAAGGCCACCGGGCTCACCGCGGAAGACGTCCGCGCTCTCCGTTCTTTGCTGGGGGAGGAGGCGGCGTGACCGTCCGGATCACCGAGGCCCCCACCGGCACGATCCCGCATCGCGTCTTGGCGGATCGCATCCATCCCGACCGGCATGCCGTGCTGGTCCAGTTCTCACCGCACGAGAAGAGGCCCGGTGGGGTGGCGCTCGACCTCTTGCAGGCCATGGGCAAGGACTTCCGCGTTGTCGGAGCCAACAGCGTCCGCAACGACGAACATCGTCTCTACGCACCCATGTGGGCAACGGCGCACGGAATCACCACCGTCGCCGTCCTCGACGCCCAGCAGACCCATCCACGGGTGGTGGGCTGGCTCCTGGACCTGCTACCCACGGCCACGACCACCGTGCTCGTGTGCGAACCCGGCCACGCAGCGGTCGCCACGCAGCGGTTCCGTGATGCAGGCATCGACCCGACCCCGCTCGACTGGGACACCTGGCTCGACCAGCACAAGGAGCCGCCGGTCAACCTCACACCCCGCGGCGCCCTGGACGAGGGCTACAGCCTTGATCACCTACCGAAGTGCGACTTCCTGACCTTCCGCTACGCGTGCCGCGAACTGAACTCGACACACCGGTTTCAGACAATCGACAGCGACTACGTCCGGGTCTATCGAGCGGCCCAGACCGTGACGCCGGACGAGTCCGCGGTCATCTCCCATCTGGACGCGATGACCGCCGCCGCGACGTCGACGGCGTCCATGCTTGTGGCGATCCGCGCGACGCAGAGCGCCTTCTTCGCTCGCGGTCATCTCCTTCGGGCGCATCCGGACCGGCTGCTCGGCGTCCTGTCCTGCACGAAGGCACCGCGCCCAACGGAAGATGACTGGCGTGCCCTGCGTGCGTACATCCGCCCGGAGCGTGCGGCGACGACAACTCTCTACCTCCTCGGCGTAACCGCGAACGCCCTGAACGGCACGACCGTTGACACCGTTCGCAAGGCCCTGTCCTCCGGCCGGATCGCGGGACGCACGATTCCCGAAGGGGCAAGACCGCTGCTCGCCGCGCAACTCGTGCGTCGCGGATACGAACGGGCCGCAGCCGTCGACTCGTATCTCAACCTCAAGGGCGAACGACGGCACCTGGAAATCCTCATCGCCGCGCGCCGCGACCTGGGCCTGCCCATCGACGGCCGCAACCTCCGCAACGACGACACCAGCAACCCAACCCGCATCCTTCACCGGCTGGGGTTCGAGGTCCGGAGCCTTCAGTGAACGACCAACCCCACTCGCTGTTCGATGTCGCCGCGATCCGCACCGCCCTCCAGCAGAGCGGGCTGGCACCTAGCGAACTCGCCTTCCGCGTCGACTTCGCCGTTCGGAGCCTGCAACGCATCCTCAACGGGGACCCTGACCCCGGCGAGATCCGAGTAGCCACCCTGGCCCGCCTGGCGAACCACCTCGGCCTGCCCCTTCGGTCCCTGCTCGCGGCGCCTCCTGTCACCACTACGACCGCTGTCGACGCTGAAGTCGACCCCGTCGCAGCAGATGACGCTGCCACGGTCACCGCGCTGCTCTACGACCGGACAACACCGACACTCAACGACCACCTCGCTGAGGCGCTCGACTGGTCGCTCGACCGACTCCAGCAGGCTCTGACGGAGGCCGACCGGCGCCTCCGGATGGCCGGGCTGCGAATCGTCCGCGAGCACGGCGAGAGCAGGGTTCAACCCCTGCACGACCATGTGCAAGCACGCCGTGACCTAACCCAGGTTCACGCTCACCGCAGCGGCCTCAAGCCCTACGAGTATCAGGCCGCATACCAGACCTACACCGGCCAAGCGATCACCGCACCCAACGAAACACGACGCCGTGTGATCACCGGCGGCCTCGCCAACGCCGGACTTCTCGATTTGACTGAAGAAGAGCCCGCGCTCAGTGCAGCCGCAGAGTTCGCGCACCCCTAGGGCGCCGTCGAACTGAGAAGCGCTTGTGCTGCGTCCCGATCTCGCGTGTTCGTGACTCCGGAGCGAGCGCCGAGCAAGAGTCTTGCGATGATCTCCACGGCTTGCAGTTGCTCGGCGCTTACGCCTCGTTCTTCTCCATGAACCAGACGACTCCTAAGGCCGAACAGTCGCCCAACTACGGGCTTCACCGCGGCGACATCGCATCCCAGTAGGCTTGCAATGCGGAGGCTGACTGGGCGGACGTCCGTCGTCTTTGGCATTTCCAAGGTCTCGACGATCATCCACCACTGGATGAACGCGAGTGTCGGGTCGATCTCCTCTTGCACCATCCAGTACCAGCGCGAAGCCAGCCGGAGGCGGGCTCGTTCCTCCGCGGGCAGGTCCATGCTGACCTGAACCAAGGGACGGGCACGTTCGAGGAAGTCCTGACCCGACAGATGCACGAAAGCCGCTTGGGACTCGGCGTAGACCTTTCCCGTGTAGATGCGCCTGATCCAATGCCAGTCGTCGAACGCCTCGCCAACCTCCTCAGTTAGTCGCGTGGAGAGAAGGCGCGGTCCGAACTCGAACTCCAGGAGAGCAAGCAACGGGGCGACCGCGGTTCGTCCCGCCTCCAGCAACGCGAGCGGCTGCTCGTGGGGCTCATCTGCTACCCAGATGACTTCCAAGGCCGACACAGCCTTGACAGTTTCCTCCCAGCCAGCCACTCGGAAGTGCAGGTTCGGACAGTTCAGGTAGGTGGGGTTGGCTGGTGGCGCATGCAGTACGCGCCCGTGCTCAGGAATGACCTGCTGGTCCCGCCGCCGACCCGGAATCGTCTCCTCGAAGCGCATGCCACCCCGCTCGACGTCGCCGCAGAACAGAGACACACGCATGTTCGGCCAGGTCATCTCGACCGGCGGATACGGCACCAACCGCAACGTCTTGTAGACGACCCTGTAGGCGGAGCGCCCATCACCCGGCGCATGGCCCTCGTCTGTGCGTTGCCACGCGCCCGCTTCGGTGGGGTCAGGCGTGTCGACGTCCTGCTTCCAGGCGCCAAAGAAGGCGTCCGCGCCCGTCAGGCGATCTGTGACGTCTTGGACGTTGCCCTCAGCATCCGTGAGCCTCGCCCGCGGTTGGGGGCGGTCAGGCATAACAGAACCTTTCGGCAGGACGCCAGTGACACCCCATGTCGTTTGTCCACAGGACCCGGTGACACTCAAGCGTCGCGACTGGTGACGGATTGGTGTCGTTTACTGGTGACGCTCATGTCGTAGCCGGTGACGGAATCACGTCGTCCTACATGCTGGGTGCTAGTTGGCCATGTCGACGAAGCGGCTGTAGTGGCCCTGGAAGGCGACGGTGACGTTGGCGGTCGGGCCGTTGCGGTGCTTGACCAGCATGATGTCGGCCTCGCCGGCCCGCGGGGACTCCTTCTCGTACATGTCCTCGCGGTGGATCATCATGACCATGTCGGCGTCCTGCTCGATCGAGCCGGACTCGCGGAGGTCGGACAGCATCGGCTTCTTGTCCTGACGCTGCTCGGAGCCACGGTTCAGCTGCGACATCGCGATGACCGGGACCTCGAGCTCCTTGGCCAGGAGCTTCAGCGCACGGGAGAACTCCGAGACCTCCTGCTGGCGGCTCTCGACGCGCTTGCCCGACGTCATCAGCTGGAGGTAGTCGATGACCACCAGCTTGAGGTCGTTGCGCTGCTTGAGCCGCCGCGCCTTGGCCCGGATCTCCATCATCGTCATGTTCGGCGAGTCGTCGATGTAGAGCGGGGCGTCGGCCACCTCGCCCATCCGGCGGGCCAGCTTCGCCCAGTCCTCGTCGGACAGCGTGCCGGCGCGCATGTGGTGCAGGGGCACCTTCGCCTCGGCCGACAGCAGACGCATGGTGATCTCGTGCTTGCTCATCTCCAGCGAGAAGATCACCGCGGGCATCTGGTGCTTCACCGTGGCCGAGCGTGCGATGTCCAGACCCAGCGTCGAGTTGTGGGTGGGGATGAAGCTCCGCCCGGCCAGGAAGAGGGAGTCCGGCGCGTCCACCTGGATGCAGCGCACGGGCACGCTGGTGACCGGCCGGACGTCGGTGATGAAGCGGGCGCCGCGGGCGGTGAAGGTCCGCGCCCCTCGCTCCTTGTGCAGCAACTTCTTGCGCTCGAGCTTGAAGACCTCGTCGTCGGTGCTGAAGGTGAGCGTGTAGCAGGTCGAGGATGCCTCGGTCCGCCCGCGCACCCGCTTGGTGCTCAGCTTCACCCGGTGGCCGAGGCTCGCGACCAGTTCACGGGTGTCCTCGGCGAGCCGGCGGTTGGTGACGGCGAACTGCACGGCCCCACCCGGCGTGACGGTGCCGTCGGTGTCGAGCAGACCCGCCAGCAGCGCCCGCCGCTGGGCCACCGACCCGCGGAGGTACGCGAGGGGGATGTGCTTGTCGTCGAGCACCCCCAGCCCGCGCAGGAGCGCCTTGACGGTGCCGTGGTCGTTCCGGCAGGCCTGGCACTGCGCCAGACCGGCCGAGGGACCACCGCAGTCGGGGCAGGTGGCCGTGCGACCGACGCCGCCACTGGCGCGCAGCGCGCCACCGCACGTCTTGCCGCAGGTCTGCACCTGCGACGTCCGCGGGAGGAAGAGCTCGCCGCACATCGGGCAGGCCCGCATCTCCGCGGAGACCTGCGCCGGAAGCCGCAACGAGTACCGCCGGTCCGCCCCGGTCCGCTGGGCGACGAGCCCCTCGGCCTCGATGTACACCGCGATCTCGGGGTCGGCGCTGGTGAACTGCGCCGCCGCGGAGGTGCCGTCCCCCAGCCAGACGCCGAGCGCGTACGGCGGGATGGGCAGGTCGGCCGGCGGCAGGTCCAGGGGCCGGCAGTTGGGCACCGAGTGGTTGAGACGGGCGTCCTTGGTGGCGCACCGGACGGTGCGCGCGATCTCCTCGGTCGTCCGCACCTCGGCGAACGTCTGCTGATTGCGGTACCCGTTGCGGCCGGTCCGCGCCTGCTGGGCGGACCGGCGGCTGGCCCGGGTCTCCGTCAGCCACTGATGCTGCGCATCGGCCACGATCACCGAACCGTCGGAGAAGTGGACCTCGAAGCAGGGGCGGTCGGTCATGACGTCGGTCGCGGCCACCACCGTGGTCGGCCGGCCGTCCGAGCCCAGCACCCGGTCACCGACACCGATCTCGCCCATCGTGGTCCAGCCGGACGGCGTGGCGATCGGGGTGTCGAGGGCCAGGGCCTTGCCCACACCGGGCCTGGCCGCGATGACGACCATCTGGCCCGCCTGCAGGCCGTTGGTGAGCTCGTCGAGGTCGCGGATGCCCGTCGGCACGCCGCGGGCGGTGCCACCGCGGGAGGCGATCGCGTCGAGCTCGTCCATCGTCGGCTGGAGCACGTCCTCGAGGCGCGAGTAGTCCTCGCTCATGCGCTTCTCGGTGACGTCGTAGATCTCCTGCTGCGCGCGGTCGACGATGTCGTCGACGTCGCCCTTCCCGCCGGCCGCGCCGTAGCCCAGCTGCACCACGCGGGTGCCGGCCTCGACCAGCCGCCGCAGCACCGCCTGCTCGGCCACGATCGCGGCGTAGTAGCCGGCGTTGGCCGCGGTCGGCGTGGACTGGATGAGCGTGTGCAGGTAGACCGCGCCGCCCATCTTGGACAGCTGGTCGGTCCGGTTGAGCTCGGCGGCGACGGTGATCGCGTCCGCCGGCTCCCCCCGCCCGTAGAGGTCCAGGATGCAGTCGAAGATCACCTGGTGCGCCGGCCGGTAGAAGTCGTTGCCGTGCAAGACCTCCACGACGTCGGCGATCGCGTCCTTGCTCAGCAGCATGCCGCCGAGCACCGACTGCTCCGCCGCGACGTCCTGGGGCGGCTGCCGGTCGTACTCCGGCGCCGTCACGGACGGTCGGCTGAACTCGTCGGCCACCGCCACGGGGGTACCTCCATCTCCTTGCGGGCGCGCCCGCATCACCACCGCGCGCAGGGGAAGTACGCGAGCTCGGCGGACGGCGCCGTGCCGAACGTCTGTTCGGCACCTGCCTACCGGAGGGGTCCGACATCCCGGTCGTCCGCTCGGTGGCGGAGAGGACGTTAGGAAGCTCCGCAGACCGCGTCCACCACAGGTGTGCACGTCGATCTGCACAACTTGTGGACAAGTCGGTGGACGGAGGCGTGTCGACATGTGGAGGGATCGGGGGACAGCGACCGTCCGTCCCCGCGGTCAGCGCCGCTGACCTGCACGGACCCTGCCCACCGGGTGTGGACGGGGAAAACCACGGAAGAATTTTCCGCGACACGCACCACGAGTCACAGCGGTGCGCGGTCGGCCGCCGGCGGGGGTCGGCGGCCGGTGCGCCGCCGGTGGGACCGGGCTCACAGGGGCCGCGCCCGGGGTGGTGGGGCGGGTGGCCCCCGGGGCGCGCCGCCCGGGCCCTCAGCGGGCGGCAGAGACGGCAGAGGCACCCCTCCTGTCCACCGAGGCCCGCGCACGCTGGACGAGAGGCCCGGACGCCCTCAGGGCGTGGTGGCACGCACGGAGACCCGTGGCGGCAGAAGCCGGCTCGGAGACGCGACGAGGGGCGCCGGACAGCTGTCCGACGCCCCTCGTGGCCGACCTCCCTCCAGGGAGGTCCTGCACGTCAGCCTGCGACGACCTCGATCGTCAGCTGGGCGGTGACCTCCGGGTGCACCCGCACGGTGACGGTGTGCTGGCCCGTGGTCTTGATGCTGCTGGGCAGCTCGATCCGGCGGCGGTCGAGCTCCGGGCCACCGGCGGCCGTGACGGCCGCGGCGACGTCGGCGGTGGTGACCCGGCCGAACAGACGACCGCCGTCACCGGCGCGCGCCGGCACCTGGACGGTGAGCCCGGACAGGCGACCGGCCAGGGTCTGCGCCTCCTCGTGCGAGGCCACCTCCCGGGCGGCACGCGCCCGGCGCAGCGACTCGACCTGCTTCTCCGCGCCACGGGTGGCCTTGATGGCCAGGCCGCGGGGGAGGAGGTAGTTGCGGCCGTACCCGCCCTTGACCTCCACGGTGTCGCCGGAGGACCCGAGACCGGTGACCTCCTGCGTCAGGATCAGCTTCATCGTGCTCATGATCAGCGCGCCGTCGAGGTGTAGGGCAGCAGGGCCATCTCACGGCTGTTCTTCACGGCCGTGGCGACGTCCCGCTGGTGCTGGCTGCAGTTGCCGCTGACGCGGCGGGCACGGATCTTGCCGCGGTCGGAGATGAACTTCCGCAGCAGGGTCGTGTCCTTGTAGTCGATGTAGGTCGCCTTGTCCTTGCAGAACTGGCAGACCTTCTTCTTGGGCTTGCGAACAGGGGGCTTGGGCACCGGGGTTCTCCTGGTGAGATGTTGGAACGGCCTCGTCCCGAGGCTCGTCCCGAGCGTGCGAGGGATGAGAAGGACGAGGTCCTTCTAGAAGGGCGGCTCGTCCGACGGGCCGGCGGGAGTGGACCACGGGTCGCTCGCGCCACCACCGCCGCCGAAGCCACCGCCGCCGCCACCGCTGAAGCCGCCGCCACCCTCACCGCGCGAGGCGCGGGTGACCTTGGCCGTGGCGTAGCGCAGCGAGGGGCCGATCTCGTCGACCTCGAGCTCCACGACCGTGCGCTTCTCGCCCTCCTTCGTCTCGAAGGAGCGCTGCTTGAGGCGACCGCTGACGATCACCCGCGAGCCACGGGTCAGCGACTCGGCCACGTTCTCCGCGGCCTGCCGCCAAACGTTGCAGCGGAGGAACAGCGCCTCGCCGTCCTTCCACTCCTGCGACTGGCGGTCGAAGGTCCGCGGCGTCGAGGCCACGGTGAAGTTCGCGACGGCGGCGCCCGACGGCGTGAAGCGCAGCTCCGGATCGGCGGTCAGGTTGCCGATGACGGTGATGACGGTCTCGCCGGCCATGGTCAGTGGACCTCGGGCCGCATCAGCTTCGTGCGCAGGACCGACTCGTTGAGGTTCAGCTGCCGGTCGAGCTCGGCCACCGCGGCGGGCTCGGCCTGGATGTCGACGACGGCGTAGATGCCCTCGACGTGCTTCTTGATCTCGTAGGCCATGCGACGCCGGCCCCAGATCTCGGTCTTGACGGTGCCACCGGAGTTGGTGACGACGGTCAGGAACCGGTCGAGGGAGGGAGCGATGGTGCGCTCCTCCAGGTCGGGGTCGAGGATGACCATCAATTCGTAGTGACGCACGGAGAACCCCACCTCCTCTGGTCTTCGCGGCTGCAGGGCATCTGCAGCAGGAGGGTCGTACACGCGTCGCGCGCCCCGGCATGAGCCGGAACGCGCTGTCCCCAGGCTACCAGCGGCCGGGACCGGCGGGCCAGGCGCTGCCCGGACGGGGGACGACGGCGGTCAGCGGGACCCGCGGGCCGCCTGCGCGGTGCGGACCAGCGCCGCGGTGGCCCCGGCCAGGCTGACGACGGCGGCGAGCGCCGCGGCGGGCAGGGCGACCGGCTGCGCCCCCGCGGCGTCGAGCACCTGACCGGCGCCCTCGCCACCTGGCGCCGGCGTGCTGAGCCCGGCCAGCTGCCCGAACTCGGGGACCGACGCGCCGTCGTAGGTGCCCGCGACGCCCCCCGACCCGGCGCCCTCGGCGGTGAGGGCGGGCACCAGGAAACGGGACGGGTCGACGGCGGCCGCCGCGGCGCGGGCCCCCGGCAGGAGCTGGGCGGCCGGGGCGGAGCCGGTCTCGTACGTGTACTGGTCACCCGCCACGCCCTCCGGCGCCGGACCGGCCTCCGGGGCCGCGGGCTGCCCGGTCGACGGCGCCTGCGGGGCCTCCGGCGCCGGCTCGGGCGCAGGCCCGGCCGGCGGCGGCGTGGCCGGCAGCGTCACCGGCGGCAGCTGCGGCAGGTTGACCCCCGGGAGGTTCGGCAGCGGCAGCAGGGTGTTCACGACCAGCGGCTGCGGCCGGGGCAGCGGCGGCAGCAGCGCGGTGGCAGCGTCGACCAGCGGCTGGGTGAGCGCGGCGCCCGAGCTCATCGAGTAGCTGAAGCTGAGCCAGCAGCCGGCCACGCAGCTCTGGTCGAACCGCTCGGTGGCGCGCGCGCCGGGGGCCAGCTCGCGCTGCCCCGACGGGAGGGTGAGCGTGACCTCGGTGCTGGCGGTGACGCTGACCAGCGACGGCAGCAGCCCCCCTCCACCGACCTGCAGCGTCTTGTCCTGGAGCTCGTTGACGAAGGTGACCGAGCCGCCCTGGTCGATCGACACGACGAGCTGGGTGAGGTCGCGGATCGGCACGGTCGCCGTGGGGGCGGCGCTCGCGGTGGGGGTCGCCGCCACCGACGCGGCGGTCACGCCCAGCCAGCCCAGCAGGGCCACGGCGACGCCCCGGCGGGCCGAGCGTCGGATGCGACCCGTTGCCATGTTCTGCTACCTCCACGTCGACGTCACAGCTGCACCGGTGGGTAACCCCGGTCACAGCCTCAACGATGATGTGACCTCGGCGATACGGGTAAACGCGGATTTCGTCGACGAAGCGGAGATGAGCATGGGCAGCCACCCGATCGGCGTACACGTGGGTGCCGGCCTCACCGACGACGGCGCCCTCGACCGCGGCGGCCCGCTCGCCCGGGCCGCGGAGGTCGACGCCGACGCGGTGCAGGTCTTCCTCGCGGACCCGCAGGGCTGGAAGGCCCCGCGCCCGCGACCGGACGCCGCCGAGCTGCGCGGCTCCGACGTCGCCGTCTTCGTCCACGCCCCCTACGTCCTGAACGTCGCGACGACGAACAACCGCATCCGCATACCGAGCCGCAACCTGCTGGCCGGGCACGCCCGGGCCGCGGCCGACGTGGGCGCCCGCGGCCTGGTGGTGCACGGCGGGCACGTGCTGGCCGGCGACGACCCCGCGGTCGGCGTCGACAACTGGCGCAAGACCTTCGCCCGCCAGGCCGAGCAGGGCGGCTTCCCCGTTCCCGTGCTCGTCGAGAACACCGCCGGCGGGGGCAACGCCATGGCCCGCGACCTCGACGCCCTCGGCCGGCTCTGGGAGGCGATCGGCGGGTTCGGCGCCGGCTTCGTGCTGGACACCTGCCACGGCTGGGCCGCCGGCTGGGACCTGGGCTCCGTCGTCGACGCCGTCCGGGCGGTCACCGGCCGGATCGACCTGGTGCACCTCAACAACAGCCGGGACCCGGCGGGCTCCGGCCGCGACCGGCACGCGCCGCTGGGCGGCGGGGAGATCCCGGCGGACGTGCTGGTCGAGGTGGCGCGGGCGGCCGGCTGCCCGGTCGTCCTGGAGACGCCGGGGGACGCCGCGGGGCACGCGGCGGAGATCGCGCTGCTACGCGCCGCGCTGGGCTGACCGGCGGAGCGCCCGGCGGTCCGGGGCGTGCTCCAGCGGGCCGCCCGCCGGGTCGTCCACGCCCGGCCAGCTGGTGCGCACGACGTCCCGGTCGGGGTCGAGCACGTCCCGGACCACCAGCGCCATGAGGACGACGACGGCCGCGTCGCGGAGCGTGACGGCGAGGAAGAACCACTCGACGTCGACACCGCGGTTGTCCGTGCCCAGGTACCAGAGCAGGCGCGGCACCCACAGCAGCGCCTCGGTCGCCTGCCAGGCCAGCAGCGCGCGCCACCGCGGCCGGGCCAGCACCGCGAGCGGGAGCAGCCACAGCGAGTACTGCGGGCTCCAGACCTTGTTGGTGAGCAGGAAGACGGCGACCAGCAGGAAGGCGACCTGGGCGACCCGGGGCCGCACCGGCGCGGCCAGCGTCAGCCAGGCCACCGCGGCGAGCCCGGCGAGCAGCACGACGGCGACGGCGGCGTTGAGCACGGTGGGGGTCTGCCCCTCGGCCAGCGGGCCGTCGAGCCACCCGTCCCCGGCCACGTGCAGGAAGAGGTTCCACAGCGAGTCCGGGTCGGCCGGCCGCGTGCTGTTGAGCGCGAAGAAGCGGGTCCAGTTCTCCGGTGCCAGCACCGCCACCGGCAGGTTGACCGCCGCCCAGGCGACCGCGGCCGCGGCCGCCGTCCGCGCCCAGAGGCGCAGCTGCCCGGACCGCCAGCACAGCAGCAGGAGCGCGCCGAGCAGGAAGGCCGGGTACAGCTTCGCGGCGACGCCGAGGCCCAGCAGCACCCCGGCGAGCACCGGGCGGTGCCGCGCCCACGCCCACATGCCCAGGGTGGCCAGCGCGACGGCGAACAGGTCCCAGTTGGTGAACGCGTGCACGACCAGCAGCGGGGAGAGCCCCACCATCGCCGCGTCCCAGGGGCGGCGGCCGGCCAGGGCCAGGGTGGCCCGCACGACGAGCAGCCCGCACGCCGTCAGCAGCAGGCAGGTCACCACGTAGTAGCTGAGCACCGGGGCGGCCTCGGGCAGCAGCCCCGAGGCCGCCGCCACCCGGTCGTAGCCGCCCGAGACCGCCGCGGCCAGCGCCATGAAGGCGCCGGTGAGCACCGGGTACTCGACGGCGGAGTCCAGGTAGGGGAGGGCACCGTCGTCCAGGCCGTGCAGGCCGAACAGCGGCACCGTGTCCGAGTAGCAGAAGTGCGTGTACTGGACGAAGCCCGCCCAGTCGCCGTCGGCGCACGGCGCCTGCTTCACCCACGCCAGCGCCAGCGCCAGGGTGGCGAAGAGCAGGCAGACCCGCAGCGGCGTCCAGAACAGGGCTCGGCCCGTGACGGCGTAGCGGCCCCACGGGCCGCCGACGGCCTCGCTGGCCTGGCGCGCGACCGGATCGGTCCAGGTGGGCACCACGCGGTCCGGGGCGGACGCCGGCGTCGTTCCACGTGGAACGACCACGGGCCCGTCCGCGGTGGCGGACGGGCCCGTGGGGGTGCTGCTCATGCCAGCAGTGTGCGTGATCGGTCAGCCGGGCGGCGGCGGGACGACCGGGCCGGGCGTGCCGGGCTGGGTGTCGCCACCCGCACCGCCACCCCCGCCGGGGTTGTTCCTGTCGCCCGGGATGGCCGGGTCGTTCGGCGCGGGGTCCTGCCGGTTCGGGAGGCCGTCACCGTCGGCGTCACCGTCGGGGTCGAGCGGCTGCTGGGTCGGCCGCGTCTGGACGCTCGGGTCGTTCGGGGCGAAGTCCTGGTCGTCCGGCACCCCGTCGCCGTCGGTGTCCACCGGCCGCGGGGCGGTCGTGGTGGGTGCACTCGTCGTCGTCGGCGCGGCCGGGGTCTCCACCGGCGGCGGCGCCTGGGTCGTCGGTGCGGGGACGCCCTCGCCGGTGTCGCCCTTGATCAGCGCCCGGTCCGGCAGGTCCTCCTCCGGGGTGCCGGCGAGGACGGCGTCCATGAAGCGCTGCCAGATGGCGCCGGGCAGCCCCGAGCCGTAGATGATCCGCCCGCGGGAGTCGACGATCGGGTCGCTGGGGGAGTCGTTGCCCATCCACACCGCGGTGGCGATGGAGGGGGTGTACCCGACCATCCACGCGTCGGAGTTGTTCTCGCCCTGCCCCTGGGTGCCGGTCTTGCTGGCGACCTCGCGGCCGTCGTCCAGGGCCCGGCGGGAGTAGGAGGCGACGTCCTTGAGCGCGACGGTGACGTCGTTGACGACGTCGCCCGGCAGGACCTGCTCCCCGTCGGTGGCGGCGGTCTGGTCGACCAGCACGGCGCCCTCGCCGTCGGTCACCTTCGCGACGAAGTGCGCGTCGCGGAAGACGCCGCCGGCGGCGAGCGTCGCGAAGCCCTGCGCCTGGTCGAACGGGCGCATCTCGTACTCACCGATGCCGATCGACGAGCCGGTGAGGCCCTCGGAGTTGGCCAGCACGGTCTTGCCCGCGAAGAAGTCGCTGCCTCCCCACGTGTCCGGCAGCCCCGTGGCCGCGAGGACCGTGTCGCGCACGTTCTCCGGGCCGACCTCGTAGGCCAGGCCGTAGAAGGTGGTGTTCAGCGAGCGCGTCATCGCCTCGGTCAGCGTGCAGGCCGGGCAGCTCGCACCGCCGGAGTTGGTCACCGGCTTGCCGGGTCGGTCGGGGAACTCCTGGTCGTCGCTGCCGTCGCGGCGGGCCTGGATCCCGATGCCCTGCTCGAGGGCCGTGGCCAGCACGTAGGGCTTGACCGACGACCCGGGCTGGCGCTTGGCCTGCGCGTAGTCGGTGCCGACGCCGTTCTCGCCGCCGTAGTAGGCGACGACCCCGCCGCTGCGGGGGTCGATGGCGACGAGTGCCTCGCGCAGCTCCTGCGGCTCCGGCGGCGCCGTCACCTCCTGGACGGCGGCCACGGCGGCGTCCTGCGCCGGCTTGCTGATCGTCGTCGTCACCTGCAGGCCACCGGCGTTGATCTGCTGCTCGTCGTAGCCGTACCGGTCCTGCAGCTCCTGGGTGACCTGCCGGACGATGTGGCCCTCGGGGCCCTCCGGCATGCCGAGCGTGGAGCCGGTCTTGGGCAGCACCGCCGGGTACTCCGAGGCGGCCCGCTCCTCCGCGGACAGCCAGCCCTCCTCGACCATCGCGTCGAGCACCAGGCCCCAGCGGTCCTGGGATCCCTCGGGGTTGGTCTCCGGGTCGTAGTTGGAGGGGCTCCGGATCAGGACGGCGAGCACCGCGGCCTGCTGCGCGGTGAGCTCCGCGGCCGGGACGCCGAAGTAGGTGTCGGCGGCGGCCTCGATGCCGTAGGCGCCGCGGCCGTAGTAGATGGTGTTGAGGTAGTTCTCGAGGATCTGCTCCTTCGAGAAGTTGTTGTCCAGCTTGATCGCCAGGAACAGCTCCTGGAACTTGCGGCTGAACGTCTGGTCGTGCGTCAGGAAGGCGTTCTTGACGTACTGCTGCGTGATGGTCGAGCCGCCCTGCGTGGAGCCGCCGGTCAGGTTGTTCCAGGCGGCCCGCACGATGCCGGTGAAGGAGATGCCGGGATCGGAGTAGAAGCTGCGGTTCTCGGCGGCCAGGACCGCGCGCTGCGCCGGCTCGCTGATCTCCGCCAGCGGCACGTTGGTGCGGTTCTCGTCACCGAGCCGCGCCATCTCGGTCACGCCGTCGGAGTAGTAGAGCACCGTCGTCTGCTTGGTCGACACCGAGTCGGGGCTCGGCACCTCGGTGCTGGCGTAGACCACGCCGACGAAGACGCACATCAGCGCGAGCAGCCCACCCGTGATCGCGGCGGTGATCTTCAGCCGGCGGGCGCGGCGCTGCTTCTTGCTGCGCGCCGCCTTGCCCTTGGCCCCGGTCGGCCGGCCCGGGGGACGGCCCGAGCCGGTGCGCGAGGCCGTCGTCCCGCCGCGCGCGGGCGGCCGCCCGCCGCCGGACGGGCGACCACCGCCGGGGGGACGGCCGGTGCCGCCCCCGCCCCCGGTGCTGCGGGTACGGGCGGCCGGCGGCCGGCGCACCGAGCCGGCCCGCGGTGCGACGGGCGAGGTCTCGTCGTGGCTGGGCACGAGCACACCCCTTCCTGGGCTGTCATGGTCGACGCCGGGCACCTGCCCGGACGCAGCGGTTCGTCTTCAGCTGTGGCAGCGGAGAGGGCCCGCTCCGTCGCGGGCCCGGTGGCACGGTGGGGGGCCGGCAGCCGGCCGGTCCGTCACCGCTCGGGAGCGGCCCGGCGCCGGCTGCGGCGGGCCCTGCGGCCCGGCTCGGGTTCGGCACCGAGGACGTACGAGCAGTCCAGGTGGTTCCAGCCGCACCCGCGGCACACCTCGACCCGGTAGACGGAGAACTCGTCCTGGGCGGCGTCCATGCGGGCGAGCTCGGCCTCGGTCTTGGCCTGGCCGGCCACCGGCCCGAGGTTCTCGCCGTACACGTAGTTCACCAGGGTGAGGCGCTCACGTCGGCAGACCGGGCAGGCGGCGTCGGTCGGCTCTCCGTGGTACTTCGCCGCCCGCGAGAGGTACGGACTGGCGTCGCACACCTCGGACAACCCCGTGCGCCCCGTTCGTACTCCCGCGAGGACGGCTCGCCGCTGCAGCGAGTAGTCCACGACGGAACGACGTCCGGGCACGGCGGCCAATGTACGCACCAGGCCCTGGTCCGTGGGGTGACCGAGCACGCTACCCGCCCCGGGTGACCCACCCGCCCCACGCCTCGGGATGGAGTGCGCGGACCGATCGATGTATCGTGCCGATACATCGACTGCAGGCGCGACCGGGGAGGGCGACGTGCTCGAGTTCGCCATCCTCGGCCTGCTGCACCAGGCGCCGATGCACGGGTACGAGTTGCGCAAGCAGCTCGCCGCGGTGCTCGGCGGGCTGCGCAGCATCTCCTACGGATCGCTGTACCCCGCGCTGCGGCGGATGCAGGCGGCCGGGCTGATCTCCACCGACGAGCCCGCGCCGCGTGCCCTGCTACCGGCCGACGCACCGCCGCTGACCGGCCGACGCGGCAAGGTGGTCTACACGATCACCGCGGAGGGCAAGGAGCGCTTCCACGAGCTGGTCAGCCAGACCGGCCCGGAGGCCTACGACGACGGCGGGCTCTTCGGCGTCCGCCTGGCCTTCTTCCGGCACACGGCGCGCGACGTGCGGCTGCGGATCCTCGAGGGCCGCCGGCGCACCGTGGAGCGGCAGCGCGAAGGGTTGCGGTCCTCACTGGCGCGGACCCGTGAACGGCTCGACCGCTACACCCTCGAGCTCCAGCGCCACGGTCTGGAGTCGGTGGACCGCGAGGTCCGCTGGCTCTCCGAGCTCATCGACAGCGAACGGGCGGAGTCCGGCGACCGGCCGGCGCCCCGCGCGGGCGAGGACGACGGGCCGGCCGGTGCGCAGCACGTCCCGACCTAGCAGACGGTCATGCACCACCACCACCGACCAGCGGGCCAGCCCGCCCGAGACAGCAGCGGACCACCACCGGTCCGAGCCCAGCGGACCACCTCGGTCCAGGAGTAAGGAGAGTCATGGGGTCAGTCAAGGTCGCCATCGTCGGCGTCGGCAACTGCGCCGCCTCGCTCGTGCAGGGCGTGCACTACTACCGCGACGCCGACGAGACCACGTCCGTCCCGGGCCTGATGCACGTCCGCTTCGGCGAGTACCACGTGTCCGACGTCGAGTTCGTCGCCGCGTTCGACGTGGACGCCAAGAAGGTCGGCCGCGACCTCTCCGAGGCCATCGTCGCCAGCGAGAACAACACCATCAAGATCTGCGACGTCCCGCCGCTGGGCGTGACCGTGCAGCGCGGGACCACCCTCGACGGCCTGGGCAAGTACTACCGCGAGATGGTCGAGGAGTCCGACGAGCAGCCGGTCGACGTCGTCGCCGCCCTGCGCGACTCGGGCGCCGACGTGCTCGTCTGCTACCTGCCGGTCGGCTCGCAGCAGGCCGCCGAGTTCTACGCGCAGGCCGCGCTGGACGCCGGCGTCGCCTTCGTCAACGCCCTCCCGGTCTTCATCGCCGGCACCAAGGAGTGGGCGGACAAGTTCACCGCCGCGGGTGTGCCCATCGTCGGCGACGACATCAAGAGCCAGGTGGGCGCCACCATCACCCACCGGGTGCTCGCCAAGCTGTTCGAGGACCGCGGCGTGCAGCTCGACCGCACCATGCAGCTGAACGTCGGCGGCAACATGGACTTCAAGAACATGCTCGAGCGCGAGCGCCTGGAGTCCAAGAAGATCTCCAAGACCCAGGCCGTCACCAGCCAGGTCGAGCGCGACATGGGCGCGGGCAACGTGCACATCGGCCCGTCGGACCACGTGCCGTGGCTGAGCGACCGGAAGTGGGCCTACGTCCGCCTCGAGGGCCGCGCGTTCGGCGACGTCCCGCTGAACCTGGAGTACAAGCTCGAGGTCTGGGACTCCCCGAACTCGGCCGGCATCATCATCGACGCCGTCCGCGCCGCGAAGATCGCCCAGGACCGCGGCATCGGCGGCCCGATCCTGTCGGCGTCCTCGTACTTCATGAAGTCGCCACCGGTGCAGTACAGCGACAGCGAGGCACGCGACGCCGTGGAGGCCTTCATCCGCGGGGACGTCGAGCGCTGAGCCACCACCGGGCATAGGGGGCTTTGCCTGCGTCCTGGTACCCCCAGACGCCGGCAAAGCCTCCTATGCCCCCGTCGCGTCGGGCCCGCTCCGGGGCGACCGGCTGCCTACGCTGACCCCATGCCCGCCCGCCGCCAGCTCGCCTCCCGGGTGGGCGCGGCCGGGCTGGCCCTCCTCCTGCTGGCCGGGTGCACCGACGGCGAGCGGCAGGCCGGGGAGCCGGTCACGGAGGAGGACGCCGCCGTCCTCGCCGAGCTGCTGCACCGCAACCACGAGGAGGGCGGCGCCGACTTCGTCGTGACCGCGCCCTTCGGCGACGACGCGGTGCTCACGCTGACCGGCCAGATCGACTTCCGGCGCGCGGTCGGCCAGGCCCAGGCGGTGACCACGGTGGCCGGCGAGGACCGGGACACCCGCACCCTCTTCTTCGACCGCGACGACCTCTGGGCCGGCGACGTACCCGGGCTCCCCGAGGCGCTGGCGGCCGCCGGGGCCCCCGACGCGACGTACCTGCGGCGGACGCTGTCGTCCGGTGAGCCCGAGCCGCCGCTGCTCGATCTCGTGGTGCAGGTCCTGCAGAACCTCGCCGCGGAGCGGCCCGACCGGCCCGCGGCCTTCCTGGACGGCCCGTACCGGTGGGAGGGGGAGCAGGCCGTCGACGGCCGGCCCACCACGGTCTACCGCCTCCGGGACGAGCGCTCGGTCGCGGTGGACGACGCCGATCGCACCCTGGTGCAGTACCGCACCCCGCTGGGCGCGGTCGAGGTGACGGTCACGCTCGCCGAGCACGGGAGCCGCCGGCTGGCCCTGCCGACGGCCGAGGAGACGGCCGAGGCCGCGGACCACGCGGAGATCGCCGAGGCGTTCGGCCTCTAGGTGTACCGAGCCATCAGGTTGGTGCCAGTCGGCTGATCGGGGACTCCCCGCCGAGGGCGCTGTGGCGGCGTTGAGTGTTGTAGTGCTCCAGCCAGGGAGC
>NZ_SSXB01000201.1:0-411 GCF_021698995.1 Blastococcus sp. KM273129
GGGGTGGACGAGGCGCTCGCGCAGGTGGCCGCGACCCGGCCGCACGCCGAACTGCGCCAGGTCGTGCGCCACCACCTGGCCCGGCTGGACCCCGACGGGGCCGAGCCCGACCCCACCGAGGGCCGGTCGCTGACCTTCACCCGGCACGCCGACGGATCACTGTCCTTCCGCGGCGACCTGGACGCCGTGGGCGGGGAGAAGCTGCAGGCGGCCGTGGAGTCGATCGTGCAGGCGTCCCGGCCCGCCGGGGACATGCGCACCCGCGCCCAGCAGTCCGCCGACGCCCTGGTCCAGCTGGTCGACAACCAACTGGCCGCCGGCACCCTGCCGGTGCTGCGCACCCAGAAGCCGCACGTGGTGGTCCGTGTCGACCTGGAGGACCTGGTCGACCCCGCCGCCGGGCCCGGCGCG
>NZ_SSXB01000202.1:0-404 GCF_021698995.1 Blastococcus sp. KM273129
CCGGTGACCCTGCTCGGCGAGACCGCCGAGGACGTGGCGGAGGCCCAGCGGGAGCTGGTCCGGGTCGGCATCGACCGGCCGGCCGCGATGGCCACCGGCCCGGTCGGGACCTCGTCGAGGCGCTCGAGCACCTCGTGGATCGGGATGTGCAGCGAACCGGCGACGTGCCGCTCGGCGCGCTCCTGGTTGCGCCGCACGTCGAGCACGACGGGGCTGCGGCCGGCGGTGAACTCGGCGGCGAGGTCGGCGAAGGTGGCGGTGCGGTAGGCCCGCAGCGGCCCGCCGCCGGACCAGTCCTCGACCGTGCCGGTGGCCATCGCGGCCGGCCGGTCGATGCCGACCCGGACCAGCTCCCGCTGGGCCTCCGCCACGTCCTCGGCGGTCTCGCCGAGCAGGGTCACCGG
>NZ_SSXB01000203.1:0-404 GCF_021698995.1 Blastococcus sp. KM273129
CGCGACCGGTGGGCCGCGTCCGGCTGGGAGAACGGGGTGCTGGGCTACCCGACCACCGACGTCACCGCGCTGGCCGGCGGCGGGCGGTTCGCCCACTTCCAGCACGGCTCGATCTACTGGACGCAGGCCACCGGCGCCCGGATCGTCTCCGGCGCGGTGCGCGACCGGTGGGCCGCGTCCGGCTGGGAGAACGGGGTGCTGGGCTACCCGACCACCGACGTCACCACCCTGGCCGGAGGCGGGCGGTTCGCCCACTTCCAGGGCGGCTCGGTGTACTGGACCTCCACCACCGGCGCCCGGCTGGTGCGGGGAGCGATCCGCGACGCCTGGGCCGGGCAGGGCTGGGAGAACGGCCGGCTGGGCTACCCCACCAGCGATCCCCAACCGGTGACCGGCGGCACCCG
>NZ_SSXB01000204.1:0-398 GCF_021698995.1 Blastococcus sp. KM273129
GCCGAGCAGGAACGGGAAGTCGTCGTTGATCCCGCCCTCGCGGTAGTGCAGATCGGTGTGGCAGACCCCGCACGCCTGCACGTCCACGACCGCCTCGCCCGGACCCGGTGGCGGGACCAGGACGTCCACCACCTCCACGGGTGCTCCGGGCTTCACGGCCACCACGGCCTTCACGCGGGACGGGGATGTCGTCGTCGTGGGCACTGCGTTCCTGTCTGTCGTCGGTGTGGTCGTGGGGACGGCCGGCCCGCCCCCACGAGGGGCCGGGGCGGCTGCGGGAGCGAGGACGGGGGTGCGCCGGGACGCTCCTATGCCGGGTCAAGCCGCTGCGGGTGGTGATTCGAGGCGTCGGTAGAGCTCGCGGGCGATGTAGCGCTTGAGGCAGCGCTTGATCTCCC
>NZ_SSXB01000205.1:0-392 GCF_021698995.1 Blastococcus sp. KM273129
GCCGATCTCCCTGTCCATCACCATCGGCGCCGCCTCGCTGCTCGCGCTGCTCTTCCTGCGCCGGCTCGTGCACTTCCTGATCCGGCGCCGCCGGGCGGCAGCGGCGCGGGCGAACCCCAGCTTCGGCGGCCCGGTGCCGGGCGGGCCGGCGGCGAGGGCGGCGGCAGCGGGCGGGGACGCTCGGCGTCCTCCGCCTCGGGACGCTCGCCGGACTCGTCGCTCACACCGGGCTCCGGGTGGGTGCAGGGGACAGCCCGGGGGACGACGGCCCCGCGCCGCCGTCGCCCGCCGCGGCCGCCCGGCGGCGCCGGATCAGGAAGTGCACGAGCCGGCGCAGGAAGAGCAGCGCGAGCAGCGAGGCGGCGCCGATGGTGATGGACAGGGAGATCGGC
>NZ_SSXB01000206.1:0-373 GCF_021698995.1 Blastococcus sp. KM273129
CCCGGTGACGACGGCGGCGCCACCGGCGAGCCGACCACCCCGCCGGAGGAGGGCACCGGGACGCCGACCACCCCGCCCGGTGACGACGGCGGCGCCACCAGCGAGCCGACCACCCCGCCCGCGGAGGGCACGGGTGAGGTGACCGCACCGCCCGCGGACGAGGGCGACGAGGACGCCGACGAGGACGCCGACGGGGACGAGGTCGCGGTCAGCCAGCGCGAGGGCGACGAGGCGTCACCCGTCGCCCGGCTCTGACCCCGACGTCCGGGCCGCCCGCTGCCTGCAGCGCGCCGGCTGTGTCCCGCACCTCAGAGCAGCCGGTCGAGGTCGTCCGGGCCGGGACCGGTCCCGCCGGAGTCGGGCAGCGGCGAGG
>NZ_SSXB01000207.1:0-367 GCF_021698995.1 Blastococcus sp. KM273129
ACCTGGCCCTGGAAGGCATCGCGCCCTCGATCGGCTCGGTCGGCGATGCCTACGACTACGCGCTGATGGAGAGCGTGATCGGCCTGTTCAAGACCGAGTGCGTCCGCGCCACCGTCTTCCACGCCGGGCCCTACAAGGCCGTCTCCGACGTGGAGTACGCCACTGCCGGCTGGGTCGACTGGTGGAACAACCGACGTCTGCACGGCCCCCTCGGAATGATCACCCCGAACGAGGCCGAGGAGGCCCACTACGCTGCCCTCATCCCGCCGGAGCAGCCCGTATGAGAGCGGCACGAAACCTGGGGCGCTTCACTCCGCCGTCGACGACCATTCCCGGCTGGCCTACTGCGAGGTGCTGCCCGACGAGC
>NZ_SSXB01000208.1:0-358 GCF_021698995.1 Blastococcus sp. KM273129
TGCTCGCCGGGACCAAGCGGGCGACGGCGGCGCTGGTCGTCGACTTCCTCGACGACGGCCAGCCGCTCCCGCGCATCGGCGGGCACTGGGTGGCGTGCGACGGCAGCGGTGCGCCCCGCTGCGTCCTCCGGACGACGGAGCTGCGGCTCGGCCCCCTGCGCAGCGTGGACGAGGCCTTCGCCTGGGACGAGGGTGAGGACGACCGGACGCGGGAGAGCTGGCTGCGCGAGCACGAGCGCTACTTCCGGCGCACCCTGCCCGCACGCCACCCAGTGCCCGCCGATGCGCGGGAGCGGCTGGCCGTCGTCGAGGAAGTCGACGACCAGCGCCGCCGTCGCCCGCTTGGTCCCGGCGAGCA
>NZ_SSXB01000209.1:0-352 GCF_021698995.1 Blastococcus sp. KM273129
ACGACCAGGCCCGCCTGCTGCTGGATCTGCCCGACCCGCCGACGGCGGTCTTCGCCGGCAGCGACGAGCAGGCCTTCGGCGTCCTGGAGGCGGCCCGCCAGGCCGGCCTCTCGGTGCCGGCGGACCTCTCCGTCGTGGGTTTCGACGACCTCCCCATGGCCCGCTGGTCGTCCCCGCCGCTGACCACCGTGCGCCAGCCGCTGGCCGACATGGGCCGGATGGCCGGCCGGATGCTCCACGAGCTGATCACCGGCGGCCAGCTGGACAGCCAGCGCATGGAGCTGGCCACCTCCCTGGTCCCCCGCGCCTCGACCGCAGCGCGCCCGCGCTGACCTCCCCCCGCACCCCTGGA
>NZ_SSXB01000210.1:0-341 GCF_021698995.1 Blastococcus sp. KM273129
CGGCGGCGCGGCGGAGCCGGCTGCGGGTGGCGACGGTGATCAGCCGCCCGTCGGCGGGGTTGCCGATGGCGATCTGCACGCATCCGCCGGTGGGGGCGGCGCCGACGCCGAGCAGGTCGAGTGCGCGGAGGATCTCCCGGCACTGGGCGGCGGTGACGACCTCCCCGGCGACCTCGGCGGCCGGCTGGCTGCCGCCCTGGCCGCCCTGGCCGCCGTCGGGGTCGGGGTCGTGCAGGGCGGGCAGCGGGGCGTGGATGGTCAGCTGGGCGGTGACCGGCGGCCGGGACCTGTCCCAGGGGCGCAGGATCAGGTCGGCGGCGACGGCGGCGCGCAGCACGCCG